>DASXSA010000235.1:0-12786 GCA_036506235.1 Candidatus Limnocylindrales bacterium
TCCGACACGACCGCGACTGGTACGGTCATGGGCACGCTCCGCTACCTCTCGCCGGAGCAGCTGGCCGGCGAGCCAGCGTCCGCGGCAACCGACATCTGGGGCCTGGGCGCCGTGTTGTACGAGATGCTCGAGGCCCGGCCGCCCTTCCATGCGCGATCTCCTGTCGCGCTGGCCGGGGAGCAGCACAACCCGCCACCGTCACCTGCTGCGCCAGCGGGTCTCGCCGGGATCGCGCTCCAGGCGCTGTCGTTCGACCAGGCGGACCGCCCGCGCACCGCGGGCCAGATGGGGGAGTTGCTGCGCCGCTGGCTCGCCGAGGAGGCACCCGGGGTTGAGGGGCGGGCAATCCCGGTCGTTGCTGCAGTGGCGGCCGTCAACCCAACCGCCGGCGGCAGCGGAGCCGAAATCGCCGACCGCGTGGCGCGGCCCGTCCTCGCGCGCCCGATCGAAGATGGGCAGGGGGCCGACGCCGAAAGCGCTCCTGGCCCGGCGACGGCCGCAATACCGTTTGGCGCCCGCCCAGCCACGCACGACGGCGTGGCCGCGCCTTCCCAGTTAGCCGCGTCCGGCGTGTATCGCAGACGTCCGACGCGTCGCGCAGCGGCGCTGATCGGGCTGGGCCTCGCGTTCGTGGCTGCCGCAGGCCTCGGCGGGGTATCCGGCGCCGGACCGGAGCGTGAGGCCGGGGCCGCGACGACACCGTCTCCGAGTCCGACGGCGAAACCCTCGCCGAGCGCTACGGTGACGCCGAAGCCGACGCCGCGTCCGGCTCCGCCGAGGAAGAAGCACCACAAGGGCGGCGACGGGGAAGGAGACGAAGGCTAGGCGGAGACGAGCGCCCGGCAGAGGGGCACCTAGGGTGGCGTGTCGCCCGGGTCGATGACCGGAGCGCTCTCAGCTGACCGAGTGGCTTTGGCCATGGGAATGGCTGCCTCCGCTACGGGCTCGGCCGCCGCCACAGTCCCCGCCGCCGGCTGCACCGCCGATTCCGCCGCCGGCTGCATCGCCGATTCCGCCGCGGCATCCTGGGTCGGGTACAGCTCGCGAAACGTGACGTTCAGAGCTGCCGCAACCGGGACGCCCAGCAGACCTCCCAGCACCCCGAAGGTCGACAGGCCGACGAGCACCGCGAAGATCGTGACGACGGGGTGCAGGTGCACCGCTCGGCCAATCACGACCGGCGAAACGAGTTGGTCTTCGACCTGACGCAGGACGAAATAGATGATCACGACCGTGATTGCCAGGTTCGGGCCGCCGTGCGCGAGCGCATCGACCGCGGCAATCGCCGTGGCGACGATGGGGCCGACCAGGGGGATGATCTCGAGCACCCCCGTCAGCAGGGCGATTGCCAGCGCGAACGGCAGGTGGAGGATCGGCCCGAGGATCAGGTACACGACGAATGCGACGAGGGCGATCAGGAACAGCTGACCGCGCAGCCATCGGCCGAGGACTTCATGGATGCGGTCCAGGATGCCGGCGACGCGCTCGCGCCGGTCAGCGCTGACGAGCCGCAGCCCGAATGCCCTCATCCGGTCGCCGTCCAGCAGGAAGTAGAACAAGACGATCAGCGCCAGCACCGCGTTCAACGCGAACTCGCCGATCAGGCTCGCGAGGTGCAATGCGTCGCTGGGCGACCCGATGGCGGCCGCAATCCCCGCCTGCAACCGGTGGGCGATTTCGAGAACCGAGATCGACTGGCCGCCGACTCCAATGCTGTCGGACCGGATGATTTCGCGGAGGGCGAGAGCAAGCGAATCGGGTCCCTGTCGTGAGAGCTCGCCGAGCTCGTCGAGCAGCTTCTGGCCGAGGACCACGATCACCAGCAGCAGAAGGGCGATCGCCACCATGTATCCGATCGCGACGATCAGGAGCCGCGGCCAGCCCGTGCGGCGCTGGACTGCCCCGACGACCGGCGTGAACGCGTAGGCGAGCACCGCAGCGACGACGAACGGCCCGATCACCGCCCGGGCGAGCCAGAGGACCACGAGGATGGCGACGAGCAGCCACAGGCCTCGTCGCTCGACGATCGAGGGTGACCGCTCCAGGCTCACCCCGTGGTGGCTACCACCAGGGGCGCAGCGCCCTGGGGGCCGGTCGCTGCCTGTCCAGCGGTCGCGCAAGCAGGACCTGGAAGACGTCGAGCTCTCCGCGCTCGAACCCGAGCCGTGCCGCGGACATGTACAGCCGCCAGGTCCGCGCGATCTCGTCGTTCGATCTCGCCACGGCCTTGGTCCAGTTGAGCTCCAGCGCCTTCACCCATGCGGCCAGCGTGAGCGCGTAGTGCGGCTGCAGGGACTGAACGTCGAGGACCTCGAAGCCGGCCGCGCGGGCGACGCGGATCGTCTCCTCGATCGGGAGGAGCTCTCCGTCGGGAAAGACATGCCGCTCGACGAAGTGGCTCGTCCTGGGCCGGAGGCGCTCCGAGAACGCAGCGCGGCCTCGTCCGCTCGCGATTCCATGGTTGAGAAACAGCCCACCGGGCTTGACGACCCCGTACGCCGCGGCGAAGTAGGCAGCCAGGTTCGCCCGGCCGACGTGCTCGAACATCCCGACCGAGGCCACAGCGTCGAACTCGCCGAGCGTCGCCGCCGCCCGGTAGTCCAGGACCTCCGCCCGACTCCGCTCGCCCAGCCCGATCGCGTCCGCGCGCGCATTCGCCAGCGAGGCCTGCTGCTCGCTCAGGGTGACCCCCACGGCGTCGACGCCATGACGGTCGGCGGCGTAATTGATCAGCGATCCCCAGCCGCAGCCGATGTCGAGCAATCGCTGGCCTGTGTGCAGGTCGAGCTTTCGGCAGATCAGCTCGAGCTTGGCGTCCTGCGCCGCATCCAGCGGCTGGTCATGGCTCGCGAAGTACGCGCACGAGTACGTCATGCGGTGGTCGAGCCACAGGGCGTAGAAGTCGTTGCCCACGTCGTAGTGGAAGCGGATAGCGGCCATGTCCCTGGCCGGCGAGTGACGCTTTCCGGTCAGGGCGGCCACCCTCCCGGCCACTGTAGGACGCCCGGAGGCCTGGGCAAGCTCGAAGCCCCAGCGTGCGGCCCGGCGGGCGTCGGTGGGCCCAAGCCTGCGCAGGTCGATCGCATCGGCCGCCTGGATCGCGCTCCGGACGTCGCCCTCGATCTCGAGGTCGCCCCGGACGTAGGCCTCGGCAAACGTGTCCGGCACCGGCGGTGAGAGAAGCCTCCCGAGTGCGTCGGGATCGCGGACGATCGCCCGGGATCGCGGCGCGCCACTGCCCATGACGGGGACGCCGCTGCCGGGTTCGGCGAGCTCGACAGTCAGGCCGCCGTTGCGTGGCAGGGCTCGGTTGAGGATCGGGACGAGGTGGCGTGCGAGGGCGAGGCGCCGATTCGGAGTGGCCGCCGCCGTCGGGTTCCTGGGCTCGCGCACGGGCGCGGGCGGCGCGACCGGTCGCTGATCGGACGGCTGACGGTCGTCAACCTCGACGTCGGCCGCCGGCGCGCTCCCGGCCGGGCGGGCGGGAGCGGTCACAGTCGGAAGCGGTCCCACATCCGCAGCGCGACCTCCTCGGCGACGGCCGAGGCCAGCCGACCAGCAAAACGGTCGACCAGACGGGCGATGAACGGCCGGCGCATGCGGACCGCCGCACCGCGGGCGGGGACGTTGGCGAGCTCCGCCGCAATCTCGATCGCGCGCTCGACGTCGCCGATCTCATCGACGAGTCCTATCGACAGCGCCTGCTCGCCCAGCCAGACCTCGCCGGTCGCGAGCTCCCGGGCGCGTTCCTCGCTCAACTTGCGACCGGCGGCGACCCGGGTGACGAACGAGTCGTAGAACGCCTCGATGACCCGTTCCTCCTTCTCGTGTTCCTCCGGCGTCTCGTCGCGCCACGGAGCACCCATGCCCTTCAGCCGACCGGCGCGGGTCTCGGTCACCGTCACGCCCGCCCGCTCCAGGAGGTGAACGACGCGAGGGCTCGTGGAGATGACGCCGATCGAACCGACGATGGCGGTCGGGTTGGCGACGATGCGGTGCGCGGCCATGGCGGCGAGGTACGCGCCCGACGCGCCCGTACCGCGGATCGCGGCGACGAGCGGTTTCCGGGCGGCAAGGCGCTGGAAGGCCAGGAACAGGTCATCGGCGGCAGTGGCCGAGCCCCCGGGCGAGTCAATGTCGAGAACGACCGCCGGCACGCGGGAGGATTCGCGGAGGTGTCGCGCGAGCTCTGTCAGGTCCGCGCTTCGACCACCGCCGACGATCGGTCCGTGCAGCCGGACGACCGCGACCTGGCCCGCCGGGAACAGGCGGTGGAGGCGAGGCAGCAGGGCACGCAGACGATCCTGCACCTGCGCCGGGTTCTCGGGTTGCTCAACCACCTGGTCGGCCACGATCGAGGGAGCGTAGCGCGGTCAGCCGTTGTTCGCCGTCCGGTAACCCTTCGCGCCTCGCGCGGCACGCGCGGCCCGGAGCGCGGGGTCCCGCCGGAACCGAAGTGCCGACCGCGTGTCGTCGATTGCGACCTGCGCACCTGCGCCGCGATTACTCTCCGATCGCCTCGGCCGCATCGCGATTTGGAGCGCCTGGCATGTCGTGCTCGGCCGCGAAGCCCTTCGCGCGGTTGCCGATGTCCTCGGCCCGATTCTCGGCAGTGCGTGAGAGGTCGTTCGAAAGGGCGGTTACCCGATCCTGGAGGAGCGCGCGGCGCCTGCGGCCCAGGACCGGATCGAAGAAGAACATGATTGCCGTCCCAACGGCGACCCCGAGCACGAGGCCGACCGTCGCAAGCGCGCTTCGCGCCTGAGCACGCCCGCGCTCGTACGCGACCTCGTAACGGTCCTTGTCCGTGCCGGGGAGCTGCTTCTGAACCTCGGCGACGACGTCTTTCATAGCACGCTCCAATCCAGGTGATGTCGGGGACAAGGGTGCCGCAGGACGCCTGCCGTGCCTTGCGCCGCGATCCGAGCGCGCCTCTCAACGGTGTTGCAGCCGCATTGCGGCGGACTGCAGCCATATCCGGCTCTGCACCTCGACCGGGTCGGCAGCCCTGCCCTTGAGGCTGTCGCGTACCATCCGCCCATGGCCGCGACCACCAGCCGGGCCGTCAGCGCCCTGCCGTTCACGGGCAATCCGGAGGCCGATCGCCTCCTCGTCGACGAGCCACTGGCGCTGCTGATCGGCTTCGTCCTCGACCAGCAGATCCAGCTCCAGATGGCGTTTTCGGGCCCGCTCGAGCTGAAGCGCCGGATTGGGTCCCTGGACGCGGTACGCATCGCCGCCATGGACCCGGCGACGCTCGAGGAAGCCTTCCGCCGGCGGCCCGCCCTTCATCGCTTCCCGGGCAGCATGGCGAGGCGAACGCAGGAGCTGTGCGCGGCCCTCGTACGCGACTACGGCGGTGACCCCTCTCGCGTTTGGAATGAGGCGCGTGACGGCAGGGACCTGAAGGCCAGGCTGTTGGGGCTGCCGGGCATCGGCGAGATGAAGGCCGCCACGCTCGTTGCAATCCTCACCCGGCGTCTCGGCGTGCGGCCGCCCGGCTGGGAGGACGTACTGCCGAAGCACCCCACCCTCGGGGACGTCGACTCGCCAGAGGCACTCACCCGCTATCAGGAAGGCAAGCGCGCCCACAAGGCCGAAATGCGCGCGCAGCAGGCCGAGTCCGGGCGCCGAAAGTAGCGCCGCGGATCGGGGGTCCACGACGGGCCCCGGGTCGGCGCCTGTCAGGCGTGGGCGGCCGTCGGTGGCTGAATTGCGGGTTCCGCGACCGCGGTCACGGAGGCGGCGGCCGCGTCGACCAGCTGCAGCTGCAGCGGTTCCGGTTCCGGGATTGGCTCCAGCCGGACGCCACGCCGGTCGGCTATCCCGTGGCGCTCCCGCAGTCGGGTGACCTGCCGGCGAACCGGCTCGGCGACCGCCTTCGACAGGTATGCGCGGCCCTCGTACATGGCCTGGTAGCCCGGAAGCAGTTCGGGCCAGTCACGGGCCAGGTTGGCCATGAAATGCTCGCGCGTGCCGGGTCGGAGGTACAGGAGGTTCGCCCAGACACCCGTCGCTCCCGCGGCCCGCGCCTCACGAACGACGTCCTCGAGAAGATCCGGCCGGTCGGACAGCCCGGGCAGGATCGGCGCCATTCCCACGCCCGCCTTGATACCGGCATCCACGAGCGCTCGGAGTGCTCGCAAGCGCTGGCGAGGCGGCGCCGTCCCGGGCTCCGTTCGCCGCCAGATCTCCGGATCGAGCGTCGGGACCGAGAACGTCACGGATACCTCGGCGCGGCGCGCGGCGTCAGCAAGCACGTCGATGTCGCGCACGATCATCGGCCCGCGGGTGATGAGGTGGAACGGCGTCCGCGCCTCGGCCAGCTCGATCACGCAGCGGCGCGTCAGCCGGTAGCGTCCCTCGGCTGGTTGGTACGGGTCCGTGGCCGTGCCGACCGCCACCAGCTCGCGCTTCCATGACCGACGGGCAAGCTCCCGACGGAGGACCTCAGGCAGGTTGACCTTGACGCGAATCGAGCGTCCGTAGCGGTCGTCGAACGGCCGGTCAGCACGCGCCTCGAAGGCACGCACGAAGCAGAACGTGCAGCGGTGGGCGCAACCGGTGTACGGGTTCAGCGACCAGTGGAAGGGCATGCCCTTCACGCGGTTCAGTCCAACCTTGCAGGGCTCCTCCCGGTACTCGACCGGCATCGACGAATAATAGAACGCACGTTCTGATCGCGCGACGTCGTGCCCGGCGTCCCTTCAACACCGAATGGGGCCAGCCCGCCGGCGCAGCCACCCGTTCCGCACCATCCGCCCGCACAGCGAGGTCCGCAACAGCAACTTTCGTTGTGCTGAAGCTGACGCTGCATCCCACGAGCTACGACTGGCGTTTCGTGCCCGTCGCCGGCAGGACATTCGCCGACTCGGGCTCCACGAGCTGTCACTGAGTCTGCGGTCGGCGCCGTTGTAAGCGCGGGCTCAAAGCGGCCCGGCGCTCCGAACGGGGTAGCATTGCCCGACCCCAGCCAAATCTGTTCTGCAGGCGGGCTCGCGTGACCCGGATCGTCCTGTACACCGGCAAAGGCGGCGTCGGCAAGACCAGCGTCGCGGCCGCCACTGCCATCCTGTGCGCTGATCGCGGCCTGAAGACGATCGTCCTTTCAACGGACATCGCCCACAGCCTCGCCGACGCGTTCGATGTTCCTCTCGGTCCCGAGCCGACCGAGCTCGTGCCCAACCTGTGGGGGCAGCAGCCGGACGTCTACTACAACATCGAGCGCTACTGGCGGACGATCCAGGCCTACGTGTCGGAGCTGTTCAGCTGGCACGGTCTCGACGAGGTCATGGCCGAGGAGATGACCGTCCTGCCCGGCATGGACGAGCTCGGGAATCTGCTGTGGATCGCCGATCACGTCGACAGCCAGGCCTACGACGTGATCGTCGTCGACGCCGCACCGACAGGCGAGACGCTCAGACTGCTCTCACTCCCCGAGGCGAGCCGCTGGTGGGTCGAACGGATCGCGCCGATCGGCAAGCGCGTGAGCCGCCTGGGCGGCCCGCTGCTCCAGCGGGTCATCGGGGTGCCGCTCCCCCAGGAGGACGTCTTCCACGCAGCCGAGCGACTGCTCGTCCGGCTCGACCACCTGCACCGCCTGCTTGACGACCCGGACCTCACGTCCGTCCGCATCGTGCTCGCGCTCGAGAAGCTCTCGATCGCGGAGGCACAGCGCTCATTCACCTACTTCCACCTGTTCGGCTACCCGAGCGACCTGGTCATCGCCAACCGCGTGTTCCCGCCCGAGACGGAGGGCTACTTCGCGCCGCTGCGCAAGATGCAGCAGCGCTACCTGCCCGAAGTCGAACGCGAATTCGGACCAGTGCCCGTGCGGACCGTGCCCTTCTTCGATCGTGAGATGGTGGGCTTCGAGCGACTGCGGGAGGTCGGACTCGCCCTCTTCGGGGATGACGATCCGAGTGCGGTCTACTATCGGGGTCGGCCGTACCAGGTCCGGCGCGATGACGGGACGTACCTGCTCACGCTCGAGCTTCCGTTCACGAGCCGCGACGAAGTGAAGATCACCCGCCACGCCGACGAGCTGGTGCTGCAGGTCGGGGGATGGCGTCGAACGCTGATCCTGCCGCGCGTGCTCGTGGACGCTCCAACGCGCGCGGCGCGGATGGAGGACCAGACGCTCAGGATCGAGTTCGAGGCTCGCAGCAAGGCCGGCGCTCGAGGAGGGAAGTCATGAACGAGAATCCGACCCGCGCGCGAAAGGGACCGAGCGGCGGCCGACGGCCGAGCCCGGGACTCAACGACCTCTCCTCGGGCGACACGGGCACCGCCGCGACCTCCGAAGACCGCATGGCTGCCCTCGAATCGCGTCTCGACCAGCTCGAGCGCACCAGCCTGCGCGCCCGCGGGAGGAGCATGCTCGACCGCATGATGCCGCCCGAGGCGAGCCAGCACTTCCGGAACGCTGGGCGCGAGCAGCTGATGGGCGTCCGCGCAATCGTCGACTTCTGGATCCGCCGGATCGACGACTCGGAGCGCCGATCCACGGCGTCGCGCGAGACGATCGACATCGAGTAGGCGATCGCCAGGCACAACGTCACGCGCGTCAGAGAAGTTTTGCGCTTTCGTACGTCCCCGGAAAGCGCTGCCGCCGAAGCCGCGCGGCGTTGCGAAATCGGATTCCGATTTCGCATTGCTCATTCGGCCGCGATCCGACTCCCCCGATATGCGGTTTCGGATCGCTGGACACCTGGACATATGATTGTTGCGCATGCAATTAACGGCCCTTGGGAATCCGCCAGCGTGCAACCAAACGGACCCGGGCCAGGAGATTGAGTTGGACGACACCATTCGACGGGCACTCAGCAGGGGCAGCCTGATCGACATCACGACGACCGGACGACGAACGGCGCGACCCCATCGCGTCGAGCTCGTCTATCACAACTTCGACGGCCACATCTACATCAGCGGCCGGCCCGGGCCGCGCGATTGGTACGCCAACCTCGTCGCGAATCCAGGGTTCACCTTCCACCTGAAGCGCGGAGTCAGCGCCGACCTCCCGGCGCGAGCCCGACCGATCACGGACGAAGCCGAAAGGCGCGCGGTCATGGAGAAGGTCGGCCGGGCCTGGGGGGTTCGCGACATCGAGCGCATGGTCCGTTCGAGCCCCCTGGTCGAGGTCGAAATCCTGGACGAAGCCGCCTAGGCCAAGGCATTCGAACCCTCGAGCGAGGCGAACCAGGCGCCGTCAACGAAAGGCCGAGGGTCGAAACCCTCGGCCTTTGATGTTCGGTCGAACTCCGGGCGCGGAACGGTTCCGACCCGGTGCGATGCTGACTAGCGAGTAGCTCCTGCTCCGGCCGTCGCCGGCTCCCGGGCGTGGGTGCCTTCCACGATCTCCTCGATCGCCTTTGCGCAGAACGCAGACAGGTCGTCCGGCTTCCGGCTCGTCACGATGCCGCTGTCGACGTGTACCTCTTCGTCGACCCATTCGCCGCCGGCGTTCCGGATGTCCGTCTTGAGGCTCGGCCATGACGTCACCGTCCGGCCGCGTACCGCGTCGGCCTCGACGAGCATCCACGGCCCGTGGCAGATCGACGCGACGGGCTTCCCCGCGCCGATGAAGTCGCGGACCAGCTTGACCGCTGCCTGATCGGTTCTCAGCCGGTCGGGGCTGGCGACGCCGCCCGGGATAACCAGGGCGTCGTAGTCCGCCGCCTGGGCGTCGGTCGTCGTCTTGTCAACCGTGAACAGCTGGCCTTTGACGTCGTGCTGCATCGAGTAGATCTGGCCGGGCTTGGTCGACACCAGGTCAACGGCCGCGCCCTCGTTCATGACCGCCTGCCACGGTACGGACAGCTCCGATTGCTCGACACCGTTCGTGGCCAGGAATGCAATGCGCTTGCCCTCGAGCTTGTTGCCCATGTACTGACCTCCTTCGGGTCTGTGGGTCATGCGGATGGTGCTCTCCGGGCCGCACGAGCCGGTGGAACGCACCGCCGTGAACCGGTTACAGGCTCATTGCATACGGCGCTCCTCGACTCGCGCGGAGATGGACGTTAACGGCGCGTTCCAAACGTGCGAAAGGCCGAGTACATGACAGCTTTTGGCAGGATCGCAGCCTATTGTTGGGGTGTGAACGACAGGCGCTGGCGGAGGCAGTCAGAGTGATGCAGAGTTACCTGTTGGCGTGGGCGATGGTCGCCGACCGGGAGCGCGAAATCGAGCGTGAGCTGGAGCGGCGAAGCATTGCCAGGGGGCTTGCAACGCGCGCGACGCGGACGCCGCTGGCGACCCGATTGCGGCACCAGTTCGGCCTCGAGGCATCAACGCGCAGGCAAGGCGTGCAGGACCTGGAGCAGCCCCTGACGACGGGCGGATGATCGGATTTCCCTTCAGGCCCTGACTCCCGGGGCCGACGTGGTTGGAGGCGAGCCGGACAGCTGGGTCGGTTCGCCTCCACCATATCTGGCGAGAACGCCCGCGGCGAGGGCGACCATACGCTCCCGCAGCTCGCCGGGCGAGACGACTTCGACCCGTGCGCCGAGCGGCAGCAGGTTTTCCATCGCCCAGCCGACGGACTCGTGGCGGAACCGGATCCGGTAGCGGCCGTCCGCCTCGGGCCTTCGAGCGCGTTTCATCGTCCGCCGCACTGATTCGCCGACCATCTCGCCGAGGTGTTCGACCGCCCCGGGTTCGACGAGGACCTCGATCTCGACCTGCATCAGGTCACGCTCGTAGGCGGCGGTCGACTCGGTCCAGTGCGTGGCCAGGTCGAAGTCCCCGGGTCGCTCGAAGCGTTCCTCGGTCAGCCTGACGCCCTCGACGCGAGAGGCACGGAACGTGCGGAATTCGCCGTTCGAGCGCGCGACGAGATACCAGATGCCGCCCTTCAGCACCAGTCCGAGCGGCTCGACGATGCGGTTCTGCACGCGGTCCGCGCGCCGATAGCGGATCTCGATACGGCGCCCCTCCCAGACCGCTTCGGCGAGCTGCTCCAGATGGGAGACGGCCTCCGCGGAGCGGAACCAGCCCGGTGCGTCGAGGTGGAAGCGCTGCGTGACGCGCGATGCTCTCGCCCGGAGCTCCGGAGGGAGGGCGGCAAGGACCTTCAGCTGCGCGGCGCTCACGACGGTGCCGAGACCGAGCTCCGCGGCCGGGCCAGGCAGCCCCGAAAGGAACAGCGCCTCCGCCTCGTCGGGGGTGAGGCCAGTCAACCGGGTCCGGTAGCCGTCCACGAGGCGAACGCCGCCACCCGGCCCGCGTTCGGCGTAGATCGGAACGCCGGCCTCGCTCAGCGCATCGACGTCACGGTAGATGGTCCGGACCGAGACCTCGAGCTCTTCGGACAGCTCAGCGGCGGTCAGGCGCCCGCGCGTCTGCAGCAGGAGCAGCAGGTTGACCAGGCGACTCGCGCGCATGCCCGCGCAGCATACGCGATTTCGTGACAGTCCGTGTCAGGATAGGGGCGGGGGCGGCGCGCGGGCCGGTCCTGCCAGCAAAAAGCCGCGGCACGTCAGCCCGGGACGGGAACCGCCCCGAGCTGCTGCAGGATGGACAGCATGTCGGCCACGCCCCAGTGCTCGGCGATGCGGCCATTCGCGATGCGATAGGTGTGCTGCTCCGTCCAGGTGAGCGATCGCCCGGAAGCCGGGATGCCGGGCGGGAACGGCGTTCCCGTGTGGGTTCCGCGGGCCACGACCCGGCAGGCGACGAGGTCGCCCTCGGCGACGGCCTGCTCCACGACCGGAGCCACGTCCGGCAGCGCGCTTCTGACGCCGGCCACCAGGGCGTAGAGCTCGGGTCGTCCGCCCTCGCCGATGCCCGGCAGCGAGTGGTCGACATAGTCGTCCGTCACGATCTCGTCGGCCGCGGCGGTGTCGCCAGCGCCCTGCAGCCGGGCATAGAGGCGGCGCACCAGCGCCTTGTTTGCTTCGAGGTTCTCTGCCATCGAGCTCCCGTCCTTTCGAGGATGGGAGGCCTGGTTTCGATCGGTCAGCGTTTGCGTGCGTTGCGGGGCTGCGGTGCCGGACGCGCGGCGGCCCGAGCCTGCTCGGGCGTCAACTCGAGGTCGTGCGCCTGGCGCCCGTGGTCGATCGTGGCCCGGACCACGTCGGGTTCCGGGCCTCGATATGACCATCCGCAATCGCAGCTCACTTCGAGCTCCACCAGTCCTCCTCACTGAGGTTCGGGACTACGATGGGCCGCCAGGGTTGGAGGCAGGTTGGAAGGGATGCTACTGCGGATCCACGTTCTCGGACCTATGCTCCTCGAGGGTTCGGAGGTACTCACCGAAGACCAGCTCCACGGTCCCCAGGGCCGGCTGGTCCTCGCCATGCTCGCCGTGGAGCACCGCCGCGCCGTCCCGGCCGACGAGATCGCCGAGGAGCTCTGGCCCCGGGAGATGCCTGCTGCCTGGCCGGGCGCCGTCAAGGTGCTGGTGAGCAAGGTCCGATCAGCCATCGGTCGGGCCCTCGGCGATGGCGCCCACGGACGTGCCAACCTCGTCGCCGCCGTGCAGGGCGGGTATCGCTTCCTCCTGCCGCCGGGCACATCGGTCGATCTGGAAGTCGCCGCAGCGGCCGTCCACCGCGCTGAAACGCTGATCGCCAAGGGCGACCTCGAGGCGGGTGGCGTCGAAGCCCTGACCGCCAGCATGATCGCCAGCCGCCCATTCCTTCCCGGCGCGGACGGACCGTGGGCGACGATGACTCGCGACAGGGCCGGCGATATCCGGATTCGGGCGCTCGAGTGCCTTGCTCGACTCTGGCTGGTCAAAGGCGACGCCGGCCAGGCCGCTCGCGACGCCGAGGCGATCCTCCGCCT
>DASXSA010000236.1:0-15822 GCA_036506235.1 Candidatus Limnocylindrales bacterium
TCG
The DNA here is from genome assembly GCA_036506235.1 of Candidatus Limnocylindrales bacterium. Taxonomy (GTDB): domain Bacteria; phylum Chloroflexota; class Limnocylindria; order Limnocylindrales; family CSP1-4; genus CF-16. The sequence continues at coordinate 4 of DASXSA010000236.1, forward strand.
AAGTCGGCCAGCTCACGGCGGCGACCATGCCGCTGGGAAGCGAACGAGCGCCGAGACCTCCCCCGAAGACGAGGGCCGAGACCAGCAGCAAGCCTGTGACCAGCGCGGTGACCGCCGCGCGTCGTGCGCGATCCATCAGCGACCTCCCGGCGGCACAGGCGGGCGTGACGAGCGGCGGGAGGCTGTTCTAGCAGGGCCCGCTCATCTGCGGGTTTGCGGTCGCTTCCCGGCGCGTCACTCGCGACTCACCGGCCGCTCGACTGTCGGTGCCGGCAACCGAATCCACTACGATGGCCGCCACTCCCGCACTTCATCGATGGAGGGGTCGTGGCCCGCGCGAAGCGAACCGATCGCGCCGCAGCGCGTCGTCGATACCGGGCACAGGTTGCCGAACAGGCGGCTGCAGAAGCGGAAACGACGGGAAGCTCGGAGACAACCACGAAGTCGGCGCCTCGGCAGCCGGCCCAGGGGCAATCGGCGGCCGCTCCAGCAGGCGGCGTTGGTTATGCCTTCCGCGCCGCCTTCCGTCCGGCGAACGTCCGCGACGACTTCGCACATCTGCCCGAGCTGGTCCGGCACCCCGCCGTCTGGGGGCCGATTGCGGCCTCGGTCGCGATCGCGGCCGTGACCGTGGTGACAGGCGGGCGGGACATCATTTCGGCCGCTCTGGTGCCCTTCTTCGTGTGGCCACCGCCGCAGATCGGGGCGCTGTTCATCGCCGGCTTCTTCGCGCCGCGCGCGAGCTATCTCGCTGGCGGGCTCGTCGGCATCGCGATCTCGTTCACGGTCGCCGGGGTCCTCGCCGTGGCCCCGACTTCCAGCGTCACGACCCCGGCCGGCGTCGCGCCGAGCCCGTCGGCGAGCGTGGCGGCGACCGTTCCTGCGAGCCCCGGCTCCAGTGCGAGCGCCGGGCCCAATGACAGCGCAGCCAGTTCCAGCGCCGCGGCGACGACCTCCAGCAACCCGAGTACCGCTCCGAGCTCCAGCGCCGCTGCGTCGGCAGCCGCCGGGGCGTCCAGCTCCCCGGGGGCGACCCCGGCCGCATCGGCGTCTCCGTCTCCGGGTACCACGACTCCGACCCAGCGGCTCACCGCAGGTGAGGCGCTCCTCATCGGTCTCGGCATCTCGCCCGCGGCGGGTGTCCTTCTTGGCTCTTTCTCTGCGTGGTACCGGCGATTCCTCCGACTGGCCAGCCCGAACCGGGGCCGCCAGCCCGCGCGTCGCCAGCAGTCGCGCCGCCGCTGACTGCCGCCTAGCCCAGCCGCCGCATGCCGGCGTGACCGAGCTGGCGAATCCCCTCCGGCCGCTCCGGACCGCCAACCTCATGAGCGACGTCGACGAGTGATCGAACGTCGCGGGCAACGACGTTTACGACGTTCGCCTCGCGCTGCAGCTCCCCATCGATCAGCAGCAGGGCGTGCCGTCGGACGATCCCTCGGAGCGCCGCCCAGGTCGCCGGCCACAGGGTGACGTTGACCATCCCTGTCTCGTCCTCGAGCGCAAGGAAGACGGTGCCCTTCGCCGTCATCGGGTGCTGGCGCGTGACGACCAGGCCGCCGATCCGCATACGGCCCGGCCTGCGTTCTGCCAGTGAGGCGTTCGTGATCGCGCCGAGCCGCTCCAGCGCCGGGCGGAACAACCCGACCACCTGGCGCTGAGCGTCCAGTCCCACCGTCGCGTAGGCATCGCCAATCCGCTCCGTCTCCCGGAGTGGAGGTAGAGCCGGTGCGTCCGTGGCCGGCAGGCGGAGATCGATCGGCCGGCCGGCAGCCCTCCCTCGCGAGGCGCCCTTCGGGCGGACGACCCGCCCATCGACCCTGCCGCGCGAAGCTCCGGCCACCTCGCGCAGCTGCCACAGCAACTCCCGCCGTGGTCGACGGAGCGAGTCGAGCGCGCCCGCCCGGATGAGCCGCTCGATCGTCTCCTCGGGCAGACCGGTCCGTTCGACGACATCGGCCAGGCTCGTGTACGGACCGCGTGCCAGCTCAGTGTCGAGCTGCTGCTCGTGCTGCTCGCCGATCCCCTTGACGAGCGACAGCCCGAGCCTGACGCCCCAGCCGGCCGCGTTTTCCGCAGCCCATCGATCACGAGCTGCGACCGTCGGCAGCACGCACGATGGCGACCGGACCGGCGCCGGCCGCTCGCTGACGCCGCATCCCTCCGGCAGCGGCTCGCCGGCGTCCATATCGTGCGAGCCATCGTCACCGGCCGGACCTGCGAGGGCCCAGCCCGGCCGGCCAACCCATTCGGTCGTCGTCTTGTAGCTCGATGCGTTGAGGTCGACCGGGAGAACCGTCACGCCATGACGCTTCGCGTCGTTGACGAGCACCTCGACCGGGTAGAAACCCATCGGCTGGGCGTTGATGAGCCCGACGAGCAGCTGGGCCGGGTAGAAAAGCTTGAGGAACGAGGACTCGTAGGCTGTCCTCGCGAACGCCGCGGCGTGGCTCTTCGCGAAGCCGAAGCTCGCGAAGGCCGCGCACTGTCGGAACAGCTCCTCGGCGGTCTCCTCGTCCATTCCTGGCTGCTTCAGGCAGCCGCGCACGAACTCGCCGTGGAGCTTTTCCATCTCGCGAGTCGAGCGCCACGTCCCCATCGCCCGCCGGAACGCGTCCGAACCCGCCGGACTGAAGCCGGCGACCTCGATCGCGATCCGCATGACCTGCTCCTGGTAGAGGATCACGCCGAGGCTGTCGCGCAGGATCGGCTCGAGGGTCGGGTGGAGGTACTCGACCGGCTCGAGGCCCTGTTTGCGGCGCAGGTACGGGTGGACGGCGTTGCCCTGGATCGGCCCGGGCCGGATGATCGCGACCTCAACCACCAGGTCGTCGAGGTTCCCCGGCCGCGACTTCGGCAGCGTCTGCATCTGGGCCCGACTTTCGACCTGAAAGACCCCGACGGTGTCGGCCGCCTGCAGCATGTCGAAGACCTCGGGGATTTCCTCAGGCAGGCGATCCATGTCGAGGCACACTCCGCAGTCGTGGCGGATGAGCTGCATCGTCTCGTCCATCGCCGCGAGCATCCCCAGGCCCAACAGGTCGAGCTTGATGAGCTTCAGGTCCTCGACGTCGCGCTTGTCGAACTGGACGACGACGCGGTCCGGCATCGTCGCGCGCTCGATCGGCGCGATGTCGATGAGCGGAGCGGCGGTCACGAGCATGCCGCCCGAGTGGATGCTCAGGTGCCGAGGGAAGCCATCGATCCTGGCGCAGAATTCGAGCCAGCGCTCCCAGTCGGACATGCCTTTCGTGGAGCCGCCCCGGGGCTGCGGCGGCGGGTCCGGCTCCACTCGAGCCACCGATGAGTGGGCACCCTTGTCTGCGACCCGCTCTCCGAGGTCCGAGGCGGAGCTCCGCGACGCCATCGGCCCGAGGATTGGGGCGGGCGGATCCCACGGGCTCGGCCTGCCCAGTCGATCCGTCTTCCGCGGCGGCGGCAGTGGCATACCGCTCTCGGGATCGACCTCGATCCGTCCAGCGGGTCGGATACCTTGAGCCGCACGGAGATTCCCCGTTCCGCGACCGGCCCGCAGCCAGGCGACGCTCGCCGGCGTGTCCCCAGGGCCGCCCTTGTCGTCCGAGCGGCCTCCGGCCCGGATCGACGGCGGCGACTCCGGCGCGTCCTCCCACATGCCCGATGCGGAGGGGCCAGACCGCGCCCCGCCGGCCGCGATATCACCCACTCGTCCCGCATCCGCTCCGAGCGGAATCTCCGCAATCCAGTGGAACGGCCGTGGCGCGTCCGGGTCCACCGGCTTCGGCGGCTGGCGCCAGGGCGGCACCTTGCCAACAAGCGGCACCCGGGTATTCAGCTGGCCCATGCTGTCCACAAGCTGCTCGCCCAGATCCCCCTCCACCCGAATGACGTCCTCGGGGCGCGGCAACCTGCCGTCTCCGCGCTCGCCTGCCCCTCCAGTTGCGAGCCGCCCGCCCCGCGTGTGGTTCAGCTCGCCCATGCCGTCGACCAGGCCGCGCGACTCTGCCTCCGCCGCCGCGCCGGCCTCCGCCGGCATGCCTTCGCCAGGCCGCCGAAAGAATTCGGCGAATCCCCCGTCGGCCTCGAGGTCGCGCCGAACCATGACGCTGTCGTACGTCTCGAGCGCCTTCGCGACCCGGTCGACGAGCGGCCGCGGAAACCCGAGCGCGTACCCGACCTCTCGCACCGCTGACCGCGCCCGGTACGTGACGAGATTGCAGACCATCCCGGTGTGTTCGGGGCCGTAGACCCGGTAGACGTACTGGATGACCTCCTCGCGCCGCTCCGAGCTGAAGTCGATGTCGACGTCCGGGTAGGTCGTCCGGCCCTCGTTGATGAACCGCTCGAACAGGAGGTTGTGCTGGATCGGTTCGACGCGGCTGATCCCGAGCGTGTAGGACACGATCGAGCTCGTCGCGCTGCCCCGACCCTGGGCCGGGATCCCCTGCTCCCTGGCGAACCGCATCAGGTCCCAGCAGATCAGGAAGAACTCGGCCAGGCCGGCACGCTCGATCACGTCCAGCTCGTGGGCGAGCCGGTTGACGACGGCCGACGTGAGCGGGTGATAACGCTGGCGGGCGCCGTCCCAGCAGAGTGACGACAGATACGAGAACGGCGTCTCGCCGCTGGGCACCGCGAACCCGGGGAAGCGGTACTGCTCGAAGCCGAGGTCGACCGAGCATGATGCCGCCAGCTCGGCCGCGTTGGCGATCCCTTCCGCCCACGCGGCGGCGGTCTCGGGCGACTGAGTCGGGGGCAGCGTCATGAGGGCGTCGCCGGACTTCAGGAACGACTCGGCGTCGGTCCGACGAAGGTCCCCGAGGGTGTCGAGCGTCCGGCCGTGGCGGATGGCGCTCAGCACGTCGTGCATCTCGCGGTCCTCGCGTCGGGCGTAGTGGACGTCATTGGTCACGACGACCGGCAGTCCGAGCTCGGCGGCGAGTGCTGCCGTCTCGGCCACGATCCAGTCGTCGTCGGGCAAGAGGTGATGCTCGAGCTCGAGGTAGAACGCCTCGAAGCGACGTGCGTAGGCCTCGGCTGCGGCGCGTGCGCCAGCACGATCGCCGACTCGCAGCCGGCGGGCGATCTCGCCGTCCCGGCAGCCCGACAGCGCGACGACCCCTTCGACGTTCTCGGCGAGCAGCGCCTGCGTGAACCGCGGCATGCTCTTCGTGCCGGCCAGATTCGCTCGGGATATGAGCCGGCACAGGCTCCGATACCCGGCCTGAGACCTCGCCAGCAGGATGAGGTGCGGGCCACGCTGCCGCTCGCCGATGCCGCGGACATCCTCTTTGACCGGTTCCCGGTGGCCTGGCAACCGTGACCGGCTCGCCCGTGGCCGCGCCGGCCGTCCGTCGACTGGCTCTCGTGGAAACTCCCCGTCGACCGGGACGGCAGTGCCGCGCCGGCGGGGTAGTCGCCTGTGCGGCACGACCACGCCGGACGGATCCGGCACGGCCGGGTCGCGTGCCTCGATCTCGAGACCGATGACCGGGTGGAGTCCGGCGGCCTCGGCGGCGGACACGAACCGGACCGCTCCATAGAGGCCCCGATGGTCGGTGACGGCCAGCCCGCTCAGCCCGAGCTCGACCGCTCGTTCGACGAGATCCTCAACGGTCGAGGCGCCGTCGAGGAACGAGAAGTTCGTGTGACTGTGGAGCTCGGCGTAAGGCACTGGCGCCATCCCCGACTTGGCTGAAAGGGGGCTCTGGGGGCTTCCCAATTATAGAACGGCTGTTCTATAGTTGCTCTGACAAGACGCCCTGAATGGGCCAGGCGTCCTGCCCTCCGGCCCGGCCCAAATTCCCATCGGCGAACCTGAAACATCGAGTCGGCGTATCACGTCTGTAGGGCATGCAGGTGCCCACCCGCCCCGTTCTTTTCGCCGTGGCCAGAAGCCTCGCGATGGTCGGGCTGGCAGCCCTGCTGATCCTCGTTCTTCTGCCGCTGGCAACCCGGGCCGCGAACGCGGCCTGACTCGCAAACGTCTCGCGCCTGGGGGCTCGGGACGATCGGGCGGTGCATCGGCTGCGACGGCCGGCGCCGACCCGCCGAAGCGCCTGGTGAGCGGGCGCGACGGCCAACAGGACCCCGCCGCACTGGGGGCGGCGGGGTCCTGTCATGTCGAGAGCCGGATTGTGGAAAACCGGCCGAAATTGTCGCCAAGTTGCCACTCACGCGGGCCGTCGATTGCAGCTACACTCTTCCGGCGTCGCGCTCGGACGACGCATCGATCTGGGGGACCTGGCCGTGCAAACGGCACAACCGCGAGACTTCGGCGCTCTCGCTTTCGTTGTCGGGCTGTTCGTCATCCTTCTGGTGGTGACTCTCATGCTGGGCGGGCCCACGGCAACGATCCGCTGACGAAGCGAGCCGGCGACGCCATCGGCCCGAGGGATCTAGTCGTAGAGCCTCTCCAGGTGCCAGGTGCCGTCTGTCCGGTCGAGGTAGATGAGCGCCAGCCACTGCCGCCCGACGACCTTGAGGTAATCGCGCGCGATGGGGCTGCGCCACCAATCCTCCTCGACCCGCCAGCGATTGCAGACTTCGACCGGCTCACGATGTCCGTTCCAGCGGAATGCGACGAGCTGGCCGGCCGGGTCTAGCTCCACCTCGACCTCCGGGTGTTCGCGCAGGAGGCGGGTCACGACACGACCCCGTCCACGCCGATCGTCTGCCAGCTCCAGCGGCGTTCGGCGAGCGGCGCCTCCGGATCGCCGAGAGCGACGCGACGCACGCGATCCTCGCCGTAGGTCAGCGCGAGTCGGGCGAGCTGCCAGCGGAGCCGGGCGTTCTGCGCCGCCTGCGGCACGAACAACGGCAGCTGTTGACCGGCGGCCGGCTCGACCCCGCCGAGCTCCAGCTCCAGGCGGGCAACCGCCGCCGGCGGCGGGGTTCGCTCGAGGCGCGCGAAGAGCAGCCGCTCGATCGCCTCGCCATCCGAGGTCGGCTCGGGCAGGCGTTGCTCGACGGCGATCGTTGGCTCGGTTCCGGGTGGGGCGAAGGCAAGGTCGAGGTCGAGCCGGAGACGGGCGGTGGCGGCAGCCGCTCCCCGGGCCAGGAGCTGGTCGGCGAGGGTCGCAGTCAGTCGATGCAGGACGAACCGGAGTGGCTCGAGATCCTCCACGGGTGGCTCGATCGGGAGCGCCAGCGCCATCCGTTCCGGAGTCCGTCGAGGCCGAAACCGGACAATCTCCTCGCCCCTGGCACGGGCATGGATCCGCTCCCCCTCCGGGCCGAAGCGGGCGACGAGCGCAGACCGCGGCAGCTCGGCAACCGCTCCGATCTGACGCAGCCCGAAGCGAACGAGCCGGGCTCGGACGTCCGGATCCGGTGAGAGCAGCACGGCTGGCAACGGCGCGAGGAACGTCGCCTCATCGCCGGGCGGCACGATGAGAGGCTGAGTTGGTCGGGCGCGACCCGCGGCAACGGTGGCCGCGAATCGCGTCCCGGCGATACCGGCCCGCGGCGGACCGGGCAGGATGGCTGCGAGGCCGTTCGTCAGCCGATCGACCAGCCTCGTTTCGGAGCCCCACAGCCGGTCGAGCCCATCGGCCTGGACGACGAGCAGCCCGAAGGCGGGGTCGGTCGGGTCCGACGAGCCGGCGAGGCCCGGGCTGAAGCCGGCCAGTGCCTCGAAGGCAGTCTCGACCGCGGCAGTGTCGGCCCCGACGTCCGGATCGAGGAACGTCGCCTCAGGAGCGAGTCGATGCGCGCTCCCGAGCGGGATCCCCCGACGAACGCCGAGTGATCGGGCGATCGGGTCCGCGTCGAGCACGGTCCCGTCCGTCCACGGTTGACCGCCGACGATGACCGGTCCCGCCGGCCACGAGGCGCAGCGAGCGCGGGCCAGATCGAGCGATAGATGAGGCCAGTACAGGTGGAGAAGTCGCATCGTCAGTCGTCCCGGGCACGGGGATCGAGGGGGCAATGGCAGCAAGCTCAGCCGGCGCACGGGCGACGGCCTCGGTCCGGAGGAGGTCGTCCCTCACGAGGCAGGCATCGCGCTCGTCGCCGTCGGCATAGAGGATCTCCAGCCTGGCCCGCCTTCCCGGCGGGCCGAACCGGTTCCGCGCGACCACCGCCTCGGTCATCTGGCCGACGACGTCGCGACCGAGGTGCACCCACGCCTGTCGCTCGAGCTCGAGCCGGAGACCCGCCGATTCGGCCACGGCAGTCCGCAGCTCGCTCGGCAGAATCGATGGCTCCAGCAGGATCAGGAGGCTGTTGGCGCGACGCGCCAACGCCGCGAGTCGATGGAGACGATCGCCGATCCGCGAGCCGCCCGGCTGTCGAGGGGCGGTCCTGTCGGGCGGTGGCAGATCGACGACGAGCAGATCGACCGCTCGTCCACTGAGCAGGGCGCCCGCGATCGACAGGCCCTCATCGAGGTCCTCCGGCGTGACGATCACAAGCCACTCGAGGCTGACCCCGCGAGCGACGGCCTCAATCGGGTCGAAGCTTCGCGACAGGTCGAGCCAGGCGACGATCGAACCCGTCGCCTGAGCCTGCGCGACAGTCCGAAGAGCGATCGTCGTCTTGCCGCACGAGCCCTCGCCGCGCAGTCCGACGCTCGTCGACCGAGGCAGGCCGCCGACACCGAGGATCCCGTCGAGGACGGAAAAGCCCGTCGAGACGACGCCGTCCCGGAGAGCATCCCGCTCCCGTGCCCCCGGATCCCCGATCTCCGGCAGCTCGTCCGGCAGCGGAACGGTGGCCAGGGCGCCCACGACCTCACCCACTTCGGATGGGTCGCCGGTCCTGTCGGCCGCCCGTCGCGGAGCTGCCGCACCCCACCTCGACTGAAGAGTGGCCAGGGCCGCGGCAACCTCGGGGGACACCGTCGTCATGAGACGCCGATTATAGAACAGATGTTCTATCTAGTCAAGACCGCGAGCCGTCGGTCGGGATCCGGCCGCGTGCTAGACTCTCGGCGCGGTTCGCCCAGCGTCCCCCGTGGACAGGCGCGCGAACCCAACCGGCGGGGATGTAGCTCAGCTGGGAGAGCACCGCGTTCGCATCGCGGGGGTCAGGGGTTCGAGTCCCCTCATCTCCACCACTTCTCGCCGGCTCAAGTCTCCAGGGCGGTGTGGAGCTCGAGCGAGTGCTCTCGAAGCCAGCGACGCCAGTCCCGATGATCAGGCCTGCGGCTGGCGACGAGCGCCCAGAACCGCGGCCCATGCCCGAAGTACCGAAGGTGGGCCAGCTCGTGCACGACCACCGTCTCGAGCGCTTCCGCGGGCGCGAGAACGAGCCGCCACGAAAAGGACAGCCGGCCCTCGCGTGACGCGCTGCCCCACCGCGTGCGTGGGTCACGGAGCGTCACGGCCGAGGGCGTTGCCCGCAAGGGCTCGGCATGGATGCCGATCTCGCGCTCGATCGCAATCCGGGCGCGATCCTTCAGCCAGTCGCGAAGGACGTCGCCGACGGGTCGGCGATCGGCGGCCGCGAGCGTCACGACGAGCTCATCGGCTTCATCGGTGCCATCCCTGCTCACCGTCGATCGAGCGGCATCGGATGACGTGATCCGGAGCCAATGGAGATCGCCCCGGAAGCGCAGGGTGGCGCCGTCCCGGAGACCTCCGCGATGGGCGATCCGAGTCCGCTGGCGCTCGAGATCCGCGAGATGCCGCCGCAGCCAGCCCTCGCGCTCCTGCAGAAAGGACTCGATGAGGCCCTCGGCGTTGGACCAGCCGCGTCGTGAGCGAGGCGGGAGCGACACGATCACGCCCTGCTCGGGATGGATCGTCACCCGGAGGCGGCGCGACCTCGGCGTGCGGCGGACGAGGTAAGGAATCGGTCCATCGCGCAGGACAAGGACGGCGCTCTGCTCGATCACCCGCCTCCGGTCGGGCCAGGCATCGCGCCGAGCTGCCTCATCATCCCGAGCTGATCGAACTGGTGCCAGTGCTCGACGATTCGACCATCGCGGACCCGGAAGATGTGGATCTCGCCGATCTCGTAGCGCTTCCCGGCGGCCGGCATGCCCATGAACTCCCCGACCTGGGTCGCGCTTGCAGTCAATCGCACTGCGACACGATCACCCTCGCCGATCATGTCGTCGATCGAGAACTCGACATCGGCAAGGGCCTTCGACACGCGCTCCATCGCCTGCTTGAGACCGTCCCGACCGTTGCCTGGCCACGTATGGCCGACGAAGTCCTCGGCGACGAGCTCATCGACGGCGGCGGCGTTGCCGTTGACGAAGACCTCATCGACGAAGCGACGGACGACCGCCTTGTTGTCCTCGACTGACATCGGATCGCCGCTCGCTCAGGCTTCGGCGATGACCCCGATCGCCACGCGAAACCCAACCCGCCGCTGGAGCGGCGTCAACAGCGTCGACTGACCGATCGGCGCCTCGTCAGGGAACCAGCGCAGCCACTCCTCGTTGAACGTGTCGAACTCGGACGAGTCGCGCAGGGACCAGTTCGCCCAGACGACCTTATCCAGGGAGCTGCCGACCGATTCGAGCTTCTCTTTGAGATTCTCGAGGCACTGGCGAGTCTGTTCCTTGATGCCAGTGACCATGACCTGACCCGTGTCGGGGTCGACCGGGCCGATGCCCGACACGTAGACCATGCCCGCGGCCTTGACGGCGCGGCCCTTGCCGAGCGCCGCCAACTTCGCGGGCGGCAGCGGCATCGCCTCGCTCGCGCCGTGACGGGTCTTGAGCGTTCGAACGGGGTTGTTGGGGTCATCGGCCGGAATGCCGAACTCGCCCCGCGGCAGCTTGACGCCCATCCGCGCGAACTGGCCCATGAACGTCGGGCGGATGCCAGTCGGCTTGAGCTCGCCGATGATCTTGCCGTCGCGGAAGTCGCTCTGCTCGAAGACGAAGATGTCCTGGGTCAGGATCTCGTCGTCCTCGATGCCGTAGACCTCAGTGATGTTTACGATCTTGCGTGTTCCATCCTTGAGCCGGGCCGTGTGGACGATGAGGTCGACGGCCGAGGCGATCTGTTCGCGGATGGCCCGCAGTGGCAGCTGGTAGCCCGTCATGAGGACCATCGTCTCGAGCCGACGCAGCATGTCCTTCGGACTGTTCGCGTGGCCGGTCGAGAGCGAGCCGTCGTGGCCCGTGGTCATCGCCTGCAGCATGTCGAGGGCCTCGCCCGATCGGCACTCGCCGACGATGATCCGGTCGGGGCGCATGTGCATCGCGTTCCGGAGCAGGTTCCGGATCGTGATCTCGCCCTCACCTTCCAGGTTCGGGGGCCGCGACTCCAGCGTGACGACGTGCTCCTGGCGGAGCTGCAGCTCGGCGGCGTCCTCGATCGTCACGATCCGCTCATCGTTCGGGATGAAGGACGACAGGACGTTCAACGTCGTCGTCTTGCCGGAGCCCGTGCCGCCCGAGACGAAGATGTTGAGGCGAGCTTCGATGCAGGACTGGAGGAAGTCGAACATCTCGGGCGTGGCCGTCCCGAACCGAATGAGGTCGTCGACCGTGTACGGCCTCGCAGAGAACTTGCGGACGGTGATGACGGGGCCGACGAGCGATAGCGGCTCGATGATCGCGTTGACGCGCGAGCCGTCAGGCAGGCGAGCGTCGACGCGCGGGCTGGACTCGTCGATGCGGCGACCCATCGGCGCGATGATCCGGTCGATGATCCGCAGCACGTGTTCGTCGTTGAGGAACACGTTGTCGATGCGCTGGATCTTGCCGTCGCGCTCGATGTAGACCTGGGACGGCCCGTTGACCATGACCTCGGTGATGGTCTCGTCCTTGAGCAGCGGCTCGAGAGGCCCGAAGCCGGTCACGTCGTTGACCATTTCGTGGACGAGGCGTTCGCGTTCGAGGCGCGTGACCGCGAATCCGTTCTGGGTGATGACCCGGTCGACGATGCCCTCGATCCTCGTCTTGACTTCCTCGGGCGGAACGTCGAGCAAGGAGTCGAATGCCGTGATCACCTCGGCCTGCAGGTGATGGCGGATCTGTCGCAGCAGCTCGTCGCGTGACGAGATGGCGCCCTGCGGAGGCGCGGGCATTCGATGCTGAACCGGCGGCTTGACCGGCGCCAAGGCGCCCGCCCGCCCCGAATCGGTCTCGTGTCGCGCCCGGTCACCCTGTTGAGCCCTCTCAACCCGTCGGAGCAGCGACATATCCGTGGACCTCCCCTCGCGGGCTTGCGGACTGGTACTGGGGTACCAGCCGGGAGGATACCTCCCCCTGACCATCGGCTGTTGCGCGGGGGAAACCTTTTCGATCCGGACGCCGAAAACGCGGGCCGACGTTCGGGCCGCGGCCCAAGGCGTATATCCTCTTGCCCCTCTCGGGCCACCGGACCGAAACGCTCCGAGTGGCGCCGGAGGCGGCACTCCCTCGGCCTCCGGCGGCTCTGCGCAAGGCGGTGCGCCCTTGATCGCCCCCATAACGTTCGGGAACGAAGCGACAGTCCAGGACCGGGAGCATCGTCATACGCGGGTGAAACACCGGCGACAGGGGTCGTTCCACCGCTCGGAGACTTCGTGCTGCCGGGCCTGCTCGTCGGGATCCCGGCGCTCACGATCCTCATCATCCTCGCGAGCCAGGTGGGTGCCGCCGCAGCGTTCGTGCCGGCAATCAGGCGCTGGCTGAAAACGACCTCTGCTGCCGGACGGGCCACCGCCAGCGACCGATCAGGGGCGCCCGCGAACCCGTCGAAGAACTGACCCACCCGCCGAGCCGGTTCGCCGCACAGGCGAGGCTGGGCGCGGCGCCGAGCCGTAGAGGTCGCCCTGCACTCCACCGCGCCTCGCCTGGAGATCGGTGGCCGCCACGTTAGCTATACTCCCGCTCCGGCTGTGGGGCTATAGCTCAGCTGGGAGAGCGTCTGAATGGCATTCAGAAGGTCAGGGGTTCGAATCCCCTTAGCTCCACCACCAATCTGAGCACGAAAGAGGCCCTCGGAGGCGTCCGAGGGCCTCGTGATTCGGGCCGTACCCCGGCCGTACGCACGGCCGTACCCACGTCAGCCCGAAACCGATCGACCGTCTGCACTCACATGACTCGCGTCCGACGGAATCATCCGGCTCTGTACGCCCTGGTCATGACGGGAACGGCGTCGGATGTTGGCCGTTCGGCACGCTGGGCCCTGGAGCGCCATCGTCTCAGATCCCTTCGATGGGGACGGCGCCGATTATGCGGCGCTACCGAAACGAGCATGGTCGATGGCCCTGGCAGGACTACGCCGCCAGCTCCTGAAGCCGGCCAGTCAGATGTCGGCCAATTCTGGTAATTCGCGCGCGCTTTCTTGTCGCGAAAACGGACGAAGGCGCCCGGTGCAGGACCCGCCATAACTCCTCGGTCACGACCTCGCTGGCCCGGCCAAGACACCGGGGAAGGCCTACCCATACTGCCGGCCAGATGTCGGGCGCATTAGTGTCGCGCACCGAGGTGCTGGTCGGGCAACTTCGCACCTCCTTGCTCATCGCTGGGCGAGAGGGAGGCGATGACGCCGTCGTATTCGTGCACGGCAACCCGGGCAGCGGCCGCGACTGGACAACCCTGTTGGAACGCGTCGGCGAATTCGCCCGGTGCGTCGCGCCGGACATGCCGGGTTACGGCGAAACGGACAAGCCTCGCGCGCAGCGGTCGACGCGGTCGAGGGTCGCTGGCGCGAGGAGTTTGGCGAACGGCGGTTCAAAGCGGTGGCCGACGCCATCGAGCGCCTGGTCGCGCTTCGAGGACCAGTCAGCCGGCCAGACCCAAAGAAGGAGTCCCCGTCGACGGATCGACGGGACTGATGATGAGCCTCCGGCGGCCCCGAGGCCTTGGACCAGACAGCCGAGGTGATCCTCGCGCCGACCGTTATGCGTGAGCCGGGACGGTCGACTCGCAGAGCGCCTTGAAGTTTTCCATCGAGTGGCGAAGGTCGCGCTCGACCGATCCGCCCAGCAGCTTCTCGGCGACGCCGGCGAACAGGCCCATCGGCAGCTCGTACTCGACATCGATGGTCCCGTCAGTGCCGCCCTGCGCCTCGGTGAAGGCGCCGATCACGGTCGCCTTGGCGCCACCCGCGCCGCTGAGCTTGAGCGCGAACGCATGCGGCTTGTCGGCCTTCGTCGTCTCCTGGTAGCCGTCGATCCTCCGGCCGAAGACCCGCACGACCGTCGTCACCCGTGCCCCGACCCGGTCGAGTCGGCCCGTGCAGTCCTTGACCTCGACCACGTTTACGTTCCACTCCGGGAGCCGTTCACAAGAAGCATTGATCTCCCAGACGTGGTCGATCGGCGCGTCGATATGCTCTGTAAACCGAACATGGCCCATCGCAGCTGTCCTCCAACGCCGACAGGAACAGGGGACGACCGGGTAGGCAGGGGTCCCTGACAGGCGCGAGTCAGGACTGAGGTCGGCCCGTCGCGCCCCACTCGTCAAGGGGGTTGGGCGAGTCACCCAGCCGGTCCGCGTAGTCAGTCTACGCTCGCGTAGCATGGCGCGGCACGGATGTTCGGGGACGTGGGACAGGGTGGAGGACTCGCCATGGCCGGAATCGAGACGAAGTCATTCGACACACCGGACGAGACACGGACGCCCCCCAACACCAGAGTAGAAGTCGTCCGCCTCGGGGCTCATACCGCCGCTCGATTCACCTTCCAGCCGGGCTGGCGTTGGTCCGAGTCGATCAAGCCCGTAGCCAAGACTGATTCGTGCCAGGCGCGACACGTCGGCGCGATCGTGAGTGGTCGCCTGCATGTTGTGCACACGGACGGCAGTGAGGGCGACGCGGGACCAGGTGATGCCTACGTGATCGAGCCCGGGCACGATGCCTGGGTCGTCGGCGACGAGCCGGTTGTCGCATTCGAGTTCGAGAGCGCGGAGACCTACGCGAAGGGCTGACGTCGTTTGGTCGCGGACGCCCAGTGCGCGTGAGAGGCTCACTGCTTCGCACAGCCAGACGCATCCTTCTGGGCGCTGACTGAACGCCTTCGACTGGCGAGACACTTGCCAGCCGCCTCCCGACTTCGGGGCCCGCCCTCGACGGACCACGCGGACCATCAACCCCCGTGCCGTCAAACGGCTCGGACCGTTTGTGTTCGCGTCCGACACCGCCCGATCGACGTCGGCCGCGCCTTGCCAAGCCGGCTTTGTCTCTTCCCCGCTTGCTTTACCGCGGCCTCGCGCTAGCCGATGACCTTCACATGCCAGGAGCACTCTGAGTTCATCTCGAGGTAGAACGTGCCCGGGAGGTATTCAGGCTGTTTCGCCGATCCCTTATTTCCGAGCTCGTTTGCCGCGACGTCGACGTATCCGCCGCTTGAGTCGTGCACCGTCATGATGAAGTTACCCTTATGGCCGAAGGACGCGCAGTCGTAGCTGTAGGTGATCGTCCAGTCGCGTTCGGCCGTGAACCTCTTCGAGCGGCGGATGCCGCTGCTCTTCAGGTCAAGCAAAGTCCTGGGACGAGGCGTCGGTTCCGCCGTCGCTTGCGCGACGCCGATCGACTTGCAGAGCGGCGTGTCCCCGAGGTCGGTGCCGTATAGACACCGGTTCGTGAGGAATGCGATCACGTCGACGTCCGGGCTAATCGCGCCTGGATGCGCGGCAGCCGCCGCGGCCCATTCGTCGGCTGTTGCGCAACTCCTGATTGCTGGATCGAGTTCCTCGACAACGTCGTGCGGGTCATCGACCGCCGCTGCTGCCTCTCGGAACGCGGCATCGCACGCTGATTCGGTGGGTTCGGGGGTTGGTTGCGCAGAAATGGTGGGCCCAGGAGTCTGCGCGGTGGCCGGCGTGGCGGATGCGACCGACGCGGCCGTCTGCGGCGGCGTCGTGGAACCCGGCGTTGCCGGTGGCTCCTTGCGTGTGATTCCTGCGCTTGCGACAGTCGCGAGGACAAATACGGCGACGACCGCAACGAC
>DASXSA010000237.1:0-4821 GCA_036506235.1 Candidatus Limnocylindrales bacterium
GCATCGATGACGACGTTGGGCTTCTGGCTGCTGGAAGCGGAGTCCAGATAGACCAACGGATGGCCGTGGACTGTCGTTGCCAGAATCGGGAAGTCCTCGCGGACCCGGTACGGGTCGAAGCCTCCGGAGACGGACGGAGCCGGGGCGGTTGCGGTTACGGTCATTCGACGCGCCTAGCGAGCAGCCCCGACGGGCTGGGCGTCTTCGATGTCGGGTGCGATCGGCACCTGGAGGGCTTCGTCGGGTGTGGTGGTCTCGAGGCCGGCCTCCCGCAGGATCGGGCCATAGCCGTGCTCCTCGAGCTCCAGTGCCAGCTCCTTGCCCCCGCTCTTGACGATTCGACCTGCGGCCAGGACGTGGACGACGTCCGGCGTGATGTAGTTCAGCAGCCGCTGGTAGTGGGTGATCAGCAGCACGCCCATGTTCGGGTTGAGCATGGCGTTCACGCCTTCCGCGACGATCCGCAACGCGTCGATGTCGAGGCCGGAGTCGGTCTCGTCGAGGATGGCCATCTCCGGCTCGAGCACGGCCATCTGGAGCATCTCCAGCCGCTTCTTCTCGCCGCCGGAGAAGCCCTCGTTCACGTACCGGCTGGCGAACCCCTCGTCCATCGCCAGCAGCCGGAACTTCTCGCGCATCTTGTTGCGGAAGTCGCGCATGTTGATGCCGCCCTTGGCCGGGTCAGTCGGGTCGACGTCGCCATTGCGATCGACGCCAAGGAGCCGCGCGTTCAGCGCCGAGCGGATGAAGCTGGCCACCGAGAGGCCGGGGATCGCGGTCGGGTACTGGAAGGCGAGGAAGAGCCCGAGGCGGGCGCGCTTGTCGGGCGTGAGCTTGAGGACGTCGCGGCCCTTCCAGTGGACCTCGCCTCTAGAGACGACGTAGGCCGGGTGGCCCATCAGGGCGTATGCAAGCGTCGTCTTGCCCGAGCCGTTCGGGCCCATGATCGCGTGGACTTCGCCCTTGCCGACGTCGAGGTCGATGCCCTGCAGGATGTGCTGGTCGGGATGGCCAGCGGGCGCGACGTGGAGGTCGCGAATAACGAGGTGCTGGTCGGTGTTCGGCTGCTCGGAAGTCACGATGGCGTCAGTGCTCCGTGGATGGGTTTCTGTTCGGCAGTCGGCGTGATGCTCGTGGCGCCCGTCTTGCCGCTGGCCGCCGCAAGGGACTTGACGGCCAGGAGCCGCGGCGGGACGAGATCGGCGAGCGTCATCGAGTCGAGCGCACCGGTGATCGCGTTCCGGACACGCAGCCAGAGCAGGTTGACCGTGCAGCTCGTGGTCCGGTCGCAGAGGATCGCATGCTCGGCGTCGTCCGAGGCGCAGATCATCGGGGCGATCGGTCCCTCCAGCGCCCGCAGGACGGTGCTCATCGGGATCTCGGATGGCGGTCGGGCGAGCTCGTAGCCGCCGTGAGCACCCCGCGTGCTGACCACCAGATCGGCGTCGCGAAGGCTCATCACGAGCTGCTCGAGATAGGCCCGCGGAAGGTCTTCCTCCGCGGCGATCTCGGCCAGGCTCGCGGGCCCTTTGCCGTAGTGCCGCCCGAGCTGGACCATGAGCCGGACGCCGTACTCGCCCTTGGTCGAGAACGCGACGGCGCCGCTGCCGTGGAACGGGCTTCGATGATGCGTTGCGGTCAGCTGAGGGCCTCCCTGGGGTGACGGCCCGCACTCGAGCTAATCCCGAGTGATTTCGTCGGGATTACTCTATCCGACGCGCCAAAATCCCGTCAACGAGCACGAGGCCACATCGGCATCCTGTCGCGGTGCTGGCTGAAGGCTGCCCTGGGACGTGACGAGACTGGTCAGAGTCTCCAGCGATAAAGGGCACTGACGCCGATGCGAACCCGATCGAGCACGAGGTGCTGGCGCAGGTCGGAATGCGCGGCAACGATCGTCTGGCCGCGGCCCTCGCTCGTGCCCTCGACATCGCCGAGGCGGTAGCTGATGCGCAGGACCTTCTCGGCGTTGGCCGCGAAATCCAGCGAGCGAAGCTCGATCCCGGGCCCCAGCATCAGCTCGCAGTCCTCGGCCACTCGTTCGAGGTACCGCGCGTCCGCCTCGCCGATGGTGGGTACGTCCATACCGCTGCGATCCTAGGCCGGGCGGAGCGGCAGCTCAATACGGAAATTGGCGCGCCGCCTGTGGCTGCCAGCGCAATTCCCTAGTTTCTTCCGGCGCCTCCCGCCGGCGATCGACACCGGCGCGGCAACAGCGAGGCACCCGCCGCAGGTCGCGCCGCAACGCGCGGACGTCGGCCTCGGTCAGCCGGCCAGGTTCCCTCATCCCGCACGGCGACAGCTTAGGCGGGTGCAGGTTGCGTTCGCACACTCCACGGTGGAGTAGGGTGTGGAGCACGAAATGACCGCCCGGATCCCAGCGTCGCCCCCGCGCCGGATGCATCCGATCTCCGTGGCGGCCTGCGCGTGCGCCTTGATCGCCGCCTCCTGTGGCGGGACAAACATCGCCCCGGCCTTCTCGCAGTCGGCGAGCCAGGCCGTGAGCCCCCCGGCGTCCCCGTCGTCGTCGGTTGGCGCCGCCTCGCCGTCTCCATCGGCGGCTGCCGCCCCGTCGCTCGGTCCGCTCGCTTCACCGGATCCGGCCGCCTTCTCGGCAACGATCGACAACCGGTGGTTCCCACTGCTTCCGGGCACGACGATGACGTATCGGGGTACGAAGGATGAGGAGCCGGCCGTCGACATCGTGACCGTGACGAACGAAACGATCGTGATCCAGGGCGTGACCTGCCGGGTGATCCGGGACCGTCTCTACCTCAGCGGCAAGCTCGAGGAGCGGACGGCCGACTACTACACGCAGGACCTCGCCGGCAACGTCTGGTACTTCGGCGAGGACACCGAGGAGCTCGACGCCAAGGGCAACGTCACGAGCCGGGAGGGCACCTGGCGGGCGGGCGTGAACGGCGCGATGGCGGGCGTGTTCATGGAGGCGAACCCGGTCATCGGTCACCAGTTCGTCCAGGAGCTCTACACGGGCCACGCGGAAGACCACTACCAGGTGATGACCCTGACTGAGAAGGTGAAGGTGCCGTACCGATCGTTCAGCGGCGTGCTTCTCACGAAAGAATGGACGCCGCTGGAGCCCGCAGTACTCGACAACAAGTACTACGTGCGTGACGTCGGGGAGGTCCGCGAGGTCAGCGTCAAGGGGCCGCTCGAGGAGCTCGTGCTCGTCAAGCTCGAGAAGCAGTGATCGAGGCCCGTTTTGGGCACGTCAACCTGATCGCCCGCGACTGGCAGAGCCTGGCGGCCTTCTACCAGCGCGTCTTTGGTTGCGTGGTCGTCCCTCCCGAGCGCGACTACCGGGGCCCCGAACTGTCCGCCGGTACCGATGTAGCCAACGCCGCCCTGCGAGGCGTCCATCTGCGGCTGCCGGGCGGCCCGGCAGACGGTCCGACCCTCGAGATCTACCAGTACGAACAGGAGGTCGACGGACCGCCCTCGGTCGCCAACCGCCGAGGATTCAGCCATCTGGCCTTCGCGGTCGACAACGTCGAGGCCGCGCGTTCGATTGTCCTGGCCGAAGGCGGCCAGCCCGTCGGCGAAGTCGTCACCCTCACGACAAGCGACGGCCGTCAGGTCACGTGGACTTATGTCAAGGATCCCGAGGGCAACATCCTTGAGCTCCAGGCCTGGTCGAAATGACCCGGAGCGGCTATTTCGATGCTTTTCCGCAGACCCTCGCGGATACCATGAAAGCGATGACCGAAGAGGTTCGCCCGATCGACCTGCTGGCAACCGACTGGCTCGAGGCCGAGCGCCTCGCGATCGAGACCGACAACAGTGCGCGATTCGAGGAGCGGGCCCGAACCCTCAGCGACCTCTACGACAAGGCGATCGCATCGGCGACCCCGGCTGAGC
The DNA here is from genome assembly GCA_036506235.1 of Candidatus Limnocylindrales bacterium. Classification (GTDB taxonomy): domain Bacteria; phylum Chloroflexota; class Limnocylindria; order Limnocylindrales; family CSP1-4; genus CF-16. Next base: position 3,880 of record DASXSA010000237.1, read on the forward strand.
TCGAGGCGGCCTGGAAGGCTGCCGAGGCTCGCCAGGCCGAGTACCCGACCGGGTCGGTCGAGTGGCGCCGCGCCGGCCGTGTCACGGAGCTCCTCCGCACCGAGTACCTGGCCGCGTCGCAGACGGATCCAGCGCCGACGACAGCCTGACGGCGGGCGGGATCCGCTGATGGCCCACCCGCTCTGGCCGCTGTTCGACCTTCGGCTGCGAACCGAACGACTCGAGCTGCGGCTGCCGAACGACGACGAGCTCGCCCAGCTGTGCGAGGTAGCCAGGGCCGGCATCCACGATCCCGAGGAGATGCCGTTCGCATTCCCGTGGACCGACAAGCCGAGCCCGCGCTTCGAACGCGAATTCGCGCAGTTCCACTGGGGCATCCGGTCCAGCTGGCAGCCCGACGCCTGGGACCTGGAGCTCATGGTGACCCTCGATGGTCGGCCGATCGGCGACCAGGGCATCCTGGCGCGTGACTTCGCGGCGTTTCGACTCGTCCACACCGGCTCGTGGCTCGGGCGCGAGTTCCAGGGCAAGGGCTACGGAAAGGAGATGCGACAGGCCGTCCTGGCGCTTGCCTTCGACGGCCTCGGTGCGGAGGTCGCGGAGACCGAGGCGTTCCTCGACAACGTCGCGTCGGCCGGCGTGTCTCGCGGTGTGGGCTATCGCGAAAACGGCATCGGTCGGGCTGCGCCGAGAGGCTCGGCGGTCGATACCCAGCGATTCCGAATGACGCTCGAGGACTGGCGTTCCCGGCCTCGCCCCAGGGTCGAGATCGCAGGGCTTGAAGCCTGCCTGGAGCTCTTCGGCGCAGCGAGAATCCCGGCCGAGTCCTGAATCGAAAGACCCGGGCGGTCGAACACCCGGGCCCTCGATGACCGGCTAGGTCAGCTTGTAGGTCGACAGGATGTGGTCGAACAGGGTGCCGTTGGTCGCCTCATGGCCACG
>DASXSA010000238.1:0-9995 GCA_036506235.1 Candidatus Limnocylindrales bacterium
GGTAGGACGACTTCGATCGATTCGACCGTGAAGCTGCCGTCGCTCTGGCGGGTCTGCTGGAACCGGACCGTGTCACCCACATTGAGGTCGGTGAGCGCGATCTTCTGGCCAGCCTTGGTGATCGTAGTGCTGTCGGTGATCGTGATGGTTCGCGTCCAGCCATCGACCGTTTTCAGGGAGATCTTCGATCCGTCGATCGAGGTGATGGTGATCGGGCCGAAGGCGAACCCGCCGAAGCCGCGCTCGCCGCGGAAGCCGGGCCAGCCGAGAATTCCAGGGCCAGCGAAGAAGCCCGGGCTGCGCCTGCCGACGCCGGGGGCGCCGCCGTTGCCGTTGTTTGGATTGGGTTGCCCGCTTGCCGACGGGCTGGCGGCGGGCGACGGGGACGCAGCGAGGGTGAGCGCCGCACTCACGAGGAGGATCGCGAAGGCACCGAGCACCACCCCGATGCGTAGCAGATCCGGACCACGGAGCCTGGCGGAGAACTGCGCACCCGCCGGCAGTCGCTCGTCAGCGAGAGTGGTTGGGGCTCGCTGGTCAGCGTCGCCCTGGAGCAGGTTGCCCGCCGTCGGCTCGTTTGATTCGGTCATTCCTGTCTCCCCAGAGCGACCGCTGCGCGTATCCGGCTCCGGCCGGTCAGGGGAGTCTGCATGGAATTCCTGAAAGCGTCCTGAGAAAAGCGAGCTCGGCCGGCTGGCCTTCCGGTGCTCGGCGTTCGACGTCCATCCGCGCGCGTCCGTCGGTCGCGACGAACGGACCTGAACTCGAGGGGTGGTAGGGGAGGGTGGACTCGAACCACCGACGTGCGGTGTATAAGACCGCTGCTCTAACCCACTGAGCTACTCCCCCGCGCGGCCATGCTAGCAGTCCCGGGCAGGGCCCAACGCCGAGAGGTCGATGAATCCAGGTGGTGGCCGCGAATGCGGAGGGAGGGCTAGCGGCCGCTCCTCAGGAGGCGTTCCGCGAGGCTGCGCAGGCGGAAGGGCCGTGCCAGCAGGACAGGGATGCGCCCGTCCCCGGAGCGCGGCGGTCGGTAGGCAGGGTTCCCGTTGCCGGGCGCGGTGGCGACGATCGGCGCCATGCCCGACGCGCGAGCCTCCTCGAGCAGGTCGGCGAGACGTCGCTCTTCCTCGGTCTGGACGGCAGCGAGCGGGAGCTCATCCGGGTCGATGGGGCGGGGCGTTTCCTCGACGGGGCGGGGCGGCCGAGCATAAGCCGGAGCTCCGTAGAGCTTCGGTAGGGCGACGTGCTGCTGCTGCTCTTCCGTCGTCGCGTACAAGGTCCGGCCCTCATGAGGGTGCGTCATCAGGATTCCCCGGACGCACGGCGATGATAGCGGCGGCAGGGTAGCGCGGAACGGTACGAAAGGGCTACCCCTTGTCGCGCCTTGCAAGACCTTTTGTGGTGCGCGTCGTCCCCGCCGGAACCGGTCACGAAACGCCGCGCCATCACACGAGAAGCGGCTTGAGGACCTGGATTACCAAGACCAGCGCGAGGTAGGCGATCGGGACCGCCGCGAAGAAGCCGAGCGCCGCGCTCCAGAGACTCCGACGACCCCGACCCCCGGCCGGACGCGCGAAACCCGGCGCGGGCACGACCAGGAATGTCACGACGCTGCCGACCACAACGACCGCAGCGACGAGGATCGCTGCGGCCGCGACGCGGAGATCACCACCGGGCAGCCGAGCGCCGCGGGTCAACGCGACGTCGTAGGCGAGGTAGAGCAACCCGAGCACGCCGGCGACCCCGAGGTCGCTGACGACGGCCCGAAAGACCGGCCGCGGAGCGTTGCGGAACTGGCGCCAGCGGACCTCGGCCCACGAACGGGCACGGACCGGCGAGGGAACGGGAGAGCCGGCTGTCATCCCGGATCACCTGACAGGATCGTGAGGACCGGTCGATGAGCCAGCGTCTCCGGCGTCGCGGCGGCTAGCTCCCCCACGGCATCGGCCACTCGCTCGAGCTCTGACTCGGTGTTGAAGAACGCGACGCTCAACCGAAGGACGTCGAGTCGCGGAATCGTTCGCGCGATGACGAACACGCGCCGACCGAGCTCCTCGAGTGCCACCCCGGCCGGCCAGCCGGCGATCCGGAAAGACACGAGCGTGACCATCCGCTCGAGGGGTGTCACGACTTCGACGCCGGGGATGGCCGCAAGCAGGTCAGCCGCCCGGCGAGCGAGGGTGGCGCCACGGCGGTAGACCCAGTCGAGGCCGACGTACATCGATAGCCAGCTGCAGCTTCGGGCGAGCCCGACGACCGACGGCCGATGGTAGTTCGAGCTCTCGAAGCGACGTGCGTCACCGAAGAGAGGGCTGTCCGGCAGCCCGTCGCCCTCCTCATAGGAGAACCAGCCTGCGAACGTCAGCCGAGCCCGATCCAGGGCGCCGGGCCCGACGTACAAGGCGCCCATCCCCTCCGGGCCGAGAAGCCACTTCTGCCCCGATACGGCCAGGAAGTCTGCGCCCAGCTCGCCGACGGCCACGGGCATGGCACCGACCGACTGCGCGCCATCGACCGCCAACCAGGCACCGTGGGCGTGGGCGAGGTCGGCCAGCCTGGCGACCGGCAGAAGGGCCCCAGTCGACCACGCGACGTGGGAAACGGCCACCAGCCGTGCGCCAGGCAGCGCCCTTCCGAACGCATCGAGCGTCCGATCATCATCCCCGCCGTTTCCGATGTCGATCGTCTCGATCGTGACGCCGAATCGATCGCGGACGGCCAGGAGCGGCGCCAAGGTCCCGGCATGCTCCAGGTTGGAGGTCAGGAGTCGATCGGCGGGCTTCCAGTCGATCGACCAGGCCGCGATGTTCATCGCGTCTGTCGCCGAATGGGTGAGCGCGATCGTCTCGGGGTCGGCGGTGATGACGGCGGCGACTGCGGCACGCGCCTCGTCCATTCGCCGGAGGGTGTCGGGCAGGTCGGCGATGCTGCCGCGCCCGGTCCGCAGTTCCCAGTCGGCCAGCTCGGCCATCGCCACCGCCGTCTCGCGGGGCAGGGGTCCGACGGAGCCTGTGTTGAGGTAGATCCCGGCGCCGGTTGCGGGAAGGGCCTCCCGGACCGCCGCCACCTTCTCGGCATCCGGCAGAAACGGGGAGACCACGTTCGTATGATACCGGCGATGCTTTCCCACTCCCCTCGAGCGGGCTGCTCGTGACCCGCTACGCGCTGCCCGTAAGCGGCTACGCGCTGCCCGTGAGCAGCCACGAGCTCACGTGAGCGGCTACGCGCGACCGGAGCTGCTCGCGTCCACGGATTGGCTGGCCGACAACCTGAACCGGCCCGAGGTGCGCGTCGTCGACGTGCGGTGGCGGCCCGACGGCACCGGCCGCACGGCGCACGCAACCGGTCACGTGCCCGGGGCGGTCTATCTCGACTGGGCGACAGAGCTCGTGGACACCGACGACGAATCGGGGCTGTTTCTGCTCGCCCCACCGAGCAAGCTGGCCGCCGCGCTCATGCGGGCGGGCGTGGGGGACGGCACGACGACGGTCCTCTACGACGACACGATGGCGCTGTTCGCCGCGCGCACCTGGTGGAGCCTGCGAGCGTACGGATTCGACTCCGTGCGCATCCTGGACGGCGGTTACCTTGCCTGGCTCGATGAAGACCGACCGGTGTCGAACGCCCAGCCCACGCCGCCGACCGCCACCTTCACGCCTCGCGCCCAGCTCAGGCTGCGCCTGACGACCTCCGATGTCCGCGGGCTCCTGGGCTCACCCGACGTGGCGCTCCTCGATGCCCGCGCACCCGCCGAGTACCGCGGCCTGGAGGGCAATACCCGCCGGCTTGGGCACATTCCGGGTGCGTTGAACGTGCCGGTCGGTGGGATGAACCAACCCGGCGACCAGCGCTTTCGCAGTGGCGACGAGCTGCGCAGCCAGATGCTCAAGGCCAACGTCACGCGGGGGCGTCGGATGGTCTGCTACGACGGGTCGGGGATCGCCGCTTCGAAGCTGGCCTTCGTCCTCACCCTGCTCGGCCACGACGACGTCGCCGTGTACGACGGGGGTTGGGCCGAATGGGGCGACCGCCTCGATCTCCCGGTCGACCGTTGAGGACGCGAGCGGGCTGAAGCCTCGCCAGCGCTCGCGCGGGCGTTCGCCCAGGGCTGGCCTACGTGCCTGGCGTCGGCGTGCGTTCGCCCCAGGGGTCGGGCACACCGGATCCCTGCGCGTGTCCGTCATCCGCGACAGCCGGCTCCGATTCGCCGGCGGCGCCGGCGGCGCGATCGAGGCCTGCCCACGGGTCCACTTCGCGGTGTGGCGCGAGGATGTGGGCGCGCGAGTGGTTGATCGCGAGCATCGGGGCGGTCTGCTTCGCCTCGCCTGCGAGCTCCGACCAGTAGGTCGCCTGGGTTACGGGCAGGAATCGCCCCGTCAGCTCGCCGAGCGCCTCGCGCAGGTCCCGTTCGGGCAGGAGGTGGATCTGTCCGGTGATCCTGAACGGCGGGACGGAGATCAGGGCCTGCTCGGGGATCTTTATCGTCCGCAGCTCGGGAAGGGCTTCCACGACGGTGTCCCCGACCCCGAACAGGACGGTGGCCAGGTTCACCTGTGCGAACTCGGACTGGATCGGCTGGGTTCGTGATCCGAACTCGTCGATCACGACGTCCTGCAGCACAATGAAGTCGTGCTCGGTCGCGTTCAGGATGTCCGAGAGCCGGCGCTGGCGGGTGGGGAGCTTGCCGCGCACGACGAAGACGTCGGTGTACAGCGTGATCGCGACGATCTGTTCGGCGATCGGCTCGAACATGGCGCATAGGATACGCAGCCCCGCCTTGCTGGAAATGACCAATTCGTGCCATGCCAGCCGGCGGGTGCCGCCTGCGAGAGGCTCTTCGAACTACCTCCGAGCGCCGGCCGTGACCAGGTGCTCGGCGCCCTGCTGGAGCCCGGCATAGAGGCGCTCCACCGTCTCGAGCGTGTCGATCTCCGACGCCGGCTTGTCGGTCCTGAGCCGGACGATCCGCGGAAAGCGCAGCGCGAACCCGGAGCGGTGGCGATTCGACCGCATGATGACGTCGAACGCGACCTCCACGACGACCGTCGGCTCGACCTGCCGGTAGCGACCGAACTGCGCGATCGTGTGCTCCTCGAACCAGCGCGTCATCTCGGCGATCTCCGCGTCGGTCAGGCCGCTGTAGGCCTTGCCGATGTTCACGAGCCGGTCGTTCGCCTCGTCGCGAACGGCGAACGTATAGTCCGATAGCACGCCGTGCCGCTTGCCGTGCCCGACCTCGACGCCGACCACCACGCAGTCGAGCGTCGCGAGCGCCTTCTTCATCTTCAGCCAGCCGAGGCCACGCCGACCCGGCGTGTAGAGGCTGTCGGGGTCCTTGACCATCAGACCCTCGTTGCGCCTCGCCCGCGCCTCCAGAAAGACCTCCTCGAGGCGCTCCGCGGAATCCACCGTCATCAGGTGTGAAAGCGCGAACACCCCGCCTTCGTCGGCCAGCGGAAGGAGCAGCCTCTCGAGGCGCCGGCGCCGCTCCCGCAGCGGGGTGCCGAGCAGCGGCTCGAGCTCCGATCCCGGCCCCGTCCCGTCGAGCACGAGCGCGTCCCACGCAACGAAGATGACCGGCACGGATGCCTGCAGGGTCATCGACGGGTCCTTTCGACCGAGCCGGGTCTGGAGGGCCAGGAAGGGAAGCACGTTGCCGTCGAGGTAGGCCAGGATCTCGCCGTCGAGGATGCCCGACCAGGGCAGGTCCGCGGCGCCTCGGACGACCTCCGGGAACTGCCCGCTGATGTCGTGCAGGTCGCGGCTGTACAACCGCGCGCCCGAGCCGTCCCGGTGGAGCTGGGCGCGAATCCCGTCGTACTTGTCCTCGACCCACACGGTCGGCCCGAGCCGCCCGATGATGTCCGCCGAATCCTCTGCCGGGCTCGCGAGCATGAACTTGAGCGGGTGAAAGAGCGTCGGCGACGCTTCGGAGAGGCGATCGGCCGCGGCCAGGATCGCGGTCTCGCCGATGTCGCCCGTCAGCATCCCTGCAGTCTTGACCTGCTCGAGCGGGCGTTCGTATGCCCGCGCGATGGCCGCTTCGAGTAACCCTTCGCGGAGGCCGATCCGCAGTTCGCCGGTGAGCACCTTCACGATGTACTTGCCGGTCAGCGCGTCCGACTGTGCGAGCAGCGCCTCGAACAGCGCGCCCTTGGCCGCCGCCCCGGAGCTGCTCTCGATGGCGGCGAAGACGGCCGCGACCTCGGCCAGGCTGGGATTGCCGTCGCGCGGTGGCTGGGAGGGCCGCATCGTCAGCACGTCGGCGACCGCCTGTCCGAGATCCGAGCTTCGGTCGTAGGCCCGGCCGATCGCGTCGGGAGGCACCCCTGCGGTGCGAATCACGGCGTTGGCGATGGCCGCCCAGCCGAGACCGGTGGCCCGCTGGTCGGCTTCCGGAAAGGGTCGCCCGGTGAAGAAAACCGAGGCGATCGGGAGGTCCGTGGCAGGCAGGCTGCGGAGGTAGTCCGCCAGGAGCGCCGTCTTCTCCGACGTCCGCGTCGTGGCCGCAACGCGCTCGGCGACCTCGCTCCAGCGACGCATGGCGGCGATGGTATACCGTGCCAGTTCATGCACCCGCGCACCTGGTTTCCCGACCGGCTGGTCGGCCGGCTCGTCGTCCTCCGTCGTCACGTCCCGTCAAATCTGGTCGCCTTCAAGCGCTGGTACAGCGACCCCGAGATCGCCCGGCTGACCCGCTACCAGGACGGCCCGATGCACCCGGCCGAGATCGAACGCTTCTTCGCTGCACGGGTCGTCAGCCCGGACTCCCTCGCGCTTGCGGTCCACCTCCGGACCCCAGGGCAGGAGGCGGGGCGCCTGATCGGCAGCTGTGCCTTCAGCCAGCTCGACGGCGACAACGGCTCCGCCCTGTACCACATCACGCTCGGCGAGAAGGACACGTGGGGCCACGGTTACGGCACCGAGGCGACGGAGCTCATGCTCGAGCATGCCTTCGAGATCCTCGGCCTGCACCGCATCGCGCTGTCGGTGTTCGAGTTCAACGAGCGGGCCGTCCAGTCCTACCTGAAGGTCGGCTTCAGCGTGGAGGGCCGGGCACGCGATGCGATCTGGCGCGACGGCCGCTACTGGGACGAGATCTCGATGAGCGTCCTCGACTCCGACTGGCAGCGACGCCGCGGTCGCGCACAGCGGCGGGAGGGCGGTGCCCGCCGAACATCGTCGGAGCAGGTGCCCGCCCGGATCGATCGGTAGGGTTGTGGCGAGCTCGGGACCTGCCGCCGAGGCGGCTCGTCAGCACTTCCGCGCGAGCCTCGAGCTGAAGGGCCACGCGGTGGAAAACGCCCGGATGTCAGCGGACATCCTCGAGCGGGCATTCGACTCGGGCGCCCTGACGCGCACCGAGCGGCTCGACCGGATGCTCGACGACCTGGCGGTGGCGCTCGAGCAGGACGAAGGCCAGAAGCTCGGTGGCAAGAGCGCAGAGGCCGCCCGCTTCATCCTGCGGGCGATCTCGCGCGAGCTCGACAACGCCTGAAGCGCTCGCCGTCTGTGGGCTGATCAGTGAGGCGGACGATCGACAGCTGATCGAGCAGGACCTCGAGACTCTTCCGATCTGACGGGCGGGTCGCTGCCCGACGGTGTCGGAGGCGGACACCCCGGCATCCCTGCTACTGTCGGTCCTTCCAAGGAGGGCCGAGAGTGGCGGATTACAAGCTGGGCATCCTGCTCTGGAGCCAGGCGACGGACTGGCCCAGGTTCATGGCCGCGGCGAAGCGCGTCGACGCGCTGGGCTACGAGCACCTGTGGACCTGGGATCACCTGTACGCGATCTTTGGTGACCCGTACCAGCCCATTTTCGAGGGCTGGTCGGTGCTCAACGCGTGGGCGGTGGCGACCGAGAAGACGAGGCTCGGCCTGCTCGTCGGGGCGAACACGTTCCGGAACCCGAGCCTCGTGGCGAAGGTCGCGGCCACGCTCGACCACGTCTCGAACGGCCGGGCGATCCTCGGGATCGGCGGCGCGTGGTTCGAGCTGGAGCACACCGCGCACGGCATCGAGTTCGGGTCAGGCTTCGGGCAGCGGCTCGACTGGCTCGACGAAGCCGTCGGCGGCATGCGTGGGCTGCTGGACGGAAAGACTGTCACGAGCAACGGCGGCCGCTACGAGTTCAGCGAGCTGCGCCATCAGCCGCTGCCCGTCCAGAAACACCTCCCGATCATGATCGGCGGCGGCGGCGAGAAGAAGACCTTGCGGACCGTCGCCCGCTATGCCGACATGTGGAACGGCATGGGTCCGCTTGACACGATGCGCCACAAGGTCGACGTCCTGCGCGAGCACTGCGCGGCCGTCGGGCGGAACTTCGACGAGATCGAGATGACGATCGGCTGCAAGGTCACGATCCGTGACAGCCAAGCCGAGGCCGAGCGGGTCTGGCGCGAGCACATGGAGCTCAACCGCACACCGATGTCGCGCGTCGAGGGCGACGGCACGTTCTGGCGGGGAACGCCGGAGCAGATCGCCGAGAAGCTGATCTCGTACCGCGAGCTGGGCTTCAACACGGCGATCTCGGAGATGCCGGCTCCCTACGACGAGGAGTCGCTCGAGCGGCTGATCGGCGAGGTCAAGCCGATGGTCGACAAGGCCTGAGTCCTCGCTCCGTCGGGTGACAAACGAGGAAGAGGCCGGCGAGACAGGTCGGGCCGCCCCGAACACGGGCGCCCCAGCCGGTCCCCCGACCGGTCGGGCCCCCGCGGCGACCGTCGAGTTTCGGCACGTCTCCAAGCGCTACGATCCCGGCGCCAAGGGGCCCGGAGCCGTGAACGACCTCTCGATGTTCGTGCCCGCCGGCAGGATCTGCGTGCTCGTTGGGCCTTCCGGCTGCGGCAAGACGACGAGCCTCAAGATGGTCAACCGGCTGATCGAGCCGACGTCCGGCCAGATCCTCATCGACGGGCGCGACGTGATGCAGGAGGAGGCGACGACCCTCCGCCGGCGAATCGGCTACGTGATCCAGCAGACGGGGCTCTTCCCGCATCTGACGATCGGCGCGAACGTGGCCGTCGTGCCCGGCTTGCTCGGCTGGAGCCCGGGGCGCCGTCGGCAGCGGACGGACGAGCTCCTGTCGCTCGTCGGCCTCGACCCCGCACGCTACCGGGATCGCTATCCCGCCCAGCTGTCGGGCGGGGAGCGCCAGCGCGTCGGTGTCGCCCGGGCACTGGCCGCCGATCCGCCGCTGATGCTCATGGACGAGCCGTTCGGTGCGGTCGACCCGATCGTCCGGGAGCGCCTACAGAACGAGTTCCTCCGCCTCCAGGAGGAGCTGGCGAAGACGATCCTGTTCGTCACCCACGACATCGACGAGGCGATCAAGATGGGCAACCTCGTCGCCGTCATGCAGACCGGCGGGCTCCTCGCCCAGTTCGCCCCGCCGGAGGAGATCCTCGCCAACCCCGCGTCGGACTTCGTGGCGCGCTTCGTCGGCACGGATCGCGGCCTCAAGCGACTGTCGCTCGCGCGGGTCGCCGAGCTCGAGCTGATCCCGCCGGTCGTGGCGCGGGCCGGGGAGCCCGTCGCGCTCGTTCGCCCGCGAATGGTCGACAGCCGCTTCGGCTACGTCCTTCTCGTGGACGACGAGTCGAAGCCGATCGGCTGGATCGAGTTCGGTGGGGTACCGCGGGATGGGTCGCTCGACCCAGCGTTGGCCGTTCCGGCGTCGCCGCTCGTCAGCCGTGAGACGACCCTGAAGGACGCACTTTCGATGATGCTCGATGCGGATGTCCAGGCCGCGATCGTCGTCGACCGACAAGGGCGCGTGGCGGGCCTCATCACGGTCGACTCGGTCATCGAGCGGCTCCGCGAGGATCGAGCACAGGACGACCAGGTCGCCGCCGCACCAGAGGCCGCGCCGGCCGCCGCCCGCTGATGCAGCTCGTCTGGGTCCCCGAGAACCTGGGGTTCCTGATGGACGCGACCGTCGCGCACATCGTGCTCACGGTCCTGGCGGTCGGCGTGGGTTTCATCCTGAGCTT
>DASXSA010000239.1:0-2752 GCA_036506235.1 Candidatus Limnocylindrales bacterium
ACCCCGTCACGGTCATGGTCGTGGTGCTGACTCGGAAGACCTCGCCGCCGAACTCGGCGCTGACCAGGAGGAACCGCCCGCCAGCCGAGAAGTCCAGGTGATCGGGACCGGCAGCGGGGATAAAGACGCTCTTGATCAGCCGCCAGCTCCTCGGGTCGCGGAAGTCCAGGCGCCGGTTCCGCTCGGCCACCACGATGGCTTTCGAGCCGTCGGGCGTGAAATAGAGGTTGTAGGGATCCGTGACCGGGATGATCCGACCGGTTGGGTGGCCGGTTCGGGGATCGACCACCGTGAGCGCGTTGCCGTATGTGTCGTCGACGTAGAGCCAGCGGAGGTTCCACGATGGCGTGATGTGCTCTGGGTAGCTGCCGACCGAGAAGTGCGAAACGATCCGAAACGTCGCCGGATCGATGACGTCGACCGAACCCGACTCGCTGTTCGGGACGTAGACGCGCTCCGGATCGCCGGCGACGGCCGGGCTCATCCCATGCTCCGTGGCGGCATACACGTTCACCGAGCGGGACCGCGGCGCCGGAGCCCGGTGATGCATCGGCTTGCTGGGATCGTGCGATGGCGACGCCCCGGCGTACGAGACCAGCGCGCTCGAGCCCGGGGCGTCGTCGGTGTCCATGGCCTCGACCACGACCCGCGTTGCGCCGATGAACCCGCCGACGGCGAGTGCCAACATGAGGAAACGATGAAAGGCCGGGCGGGTGCGTAGGATGGGCATCCGTCGTCACCCCCACTCATAACGTCCGAGATGCGGACGAGTCAACGCCCTCAGCGAGAAGAACACAACATCGGAAGGCCACTGACGCCGACGTGGTCGATCAGGTCGTTCGTCGTGCGGATCGGTCGATCAGACGGCGACGGGGTTGGTGATCAGACGGACCGTCGCGCTGTGCGTTCCGCTCCGGTCGACCCACGTCACTCGGATCTGCTCCCCCGGGTCGTGTTGGTGGATGGCCGCCCCGAGCGCTTTGGCGGACGAGACGCGTTGCCCGTCGATGGCGGTGATCACCGACTGGGGGGTGACGCCGGCCGATTCCGCCGGCCCTCCGGGGCGCACGCTCAGCACCAACGCCCCCGAGGTGACGTTCAGCCCCAGGCGAGCCGCCGTCTCCGGGTCCAGGTCTCGCACCCCGACCCCGAGGAACCCGGTTGGCCCGATGATGATGGTGGACGTCTCGTTCCCCGCCCGGATCTCCCGCACGATCCCCAGCGCGTCGTTCGAGGGGATGGCGAAGCCGACGCTCGAGGCGGACTGGCCGAAATCGCTCCGCGCGGCGGCGGTGATCATCCCGACCACCCTCCCCGAGGAGTTCACCAGCGGCCCGCCTGAGTCGCCGGGCTGGATCGGGGCGTCCGTCTGGATCAACCCCGTCAGGTTCTCCGCCCCAGTCAACCCTCCGCCCACGGTGATCGAACGATCGAGGGCGGTGACCGTGCCCTCGGTGACGCTGGGGGAGCCGCCCTGTCCCAACGCGTTGCCCATGGCCACGACCTCCTGGCCAAGGACCAGGCTCGACGAGTCGCCGAGCGTGACCGTTGGGAGGCCGGAGACGCCTTGGACCTGGAGCAGGGCCACATCGTCCGTGGGGTCGGCCCCGACCACCGTGGCCTCGTACGTGCCCGAGCGCCCGGTGATCGAGACCTCGATCTTCGAGGCCCCCTGAACGACGTGGTTGTTGGTCAGCAGCTCGCCTGAGGAGGAGATGAGCATGCCGGTCCCGGCCCCTTGCCCAGTCTGACCGAACGAACCCTGGATCTCGGTGTTGATGTCCACCACCGCCGGCTCGAGACGATCCGCGATGGCCTGCACGTCCAGGCTCGTCGCTGCCTGACCGCTCGAGGCCCCGCCGATCGCCATGGGCGACCTGTGGTCTCTGGTGAGGCCCCACCCCAGTCCGGTTCCGGCCCCCAGCAGCAGCAGTGCGGCGAGGATGCCGGCTACGATGCGGCCCGGCCGCCGCGCCGCTGGGGGAGGAGAGGCGGGGGGCTGCGGCTGAGTCGGCGAAGGGGTAGGAGGTGGTGGGAGCGGCCAGGCGCTCATCGCTGAGGGTTCGGGAGGGTCGGGCAAGGTCGGGTGCTCGTCGGCGGGCCGGTCGTCCATCCCACCATTATCCAGTTCGGGCATCGAAGCCTCCTGGGCCGTCGGAAACGCAGCCATCATCTGGCCCCTGCCTGAAGGAGGAGTTGGAGGAACCTCAAGATCTCCTGTGAGCCTGGTCCTCCCAACCTTCCGCGCCTTCCCACGGGTCGTAGTCGACCTCGAGGGCCTCCTGGGGCGGGCGTTCCCCTTCGGGCACGTTCCGCAGGTTGACCCTGATCCTGGTCCACGTCGAGCTTCGACCTCGCATCGAGTCCACGAGGACGTCCGGGGGAGCGAGATACGTCCACGCCTCGGGGTGCCGCTGCTTCCAGCGTTCCAACCCCTCCCGAGCCTCGGACTCGGTGGCCGCCCTGGCGATCTCGATGAGGGGCATGGTCGTCCGCCGCCTCCCCGTCGGCCCAGCCCGTTTGCCCGGCGCAGGTGGAGGGACGACGCCCTGCCGCTCGGGTTTTGCGCTCGCCTTGCGCCTCTTCGAGGGCTGGACCCGGGGCGGCTCGCCGGCCTGCTTGGCAAAGTGCGGTGGCCACGGCGCGTCGCCGAACCCGGCCTCCTCGTGCTGAGCGGACAGCTCGAGCAGCCGTTCCAGCGAGTCGGCGGCATCGTCCATCTGCTCGAACGGATCGCCGAGCTCGGCGAACC
>DASXSA010000240.1:0-13869 GCA_036506235.1 Candidatus Limnocylindrales bacterium
CGCTCTTCGAAAACCTGGCGAAGCAGATCCACCGAACGCGACAGAACCGTGATGCGCACGTCGTTGCCGGTCACCGGGTGGCGCACCGAGCCGCGGTCAGGGTTGGGTGGGCCCTCACCCACCAGGAGGTCGAGCCGGGGATCGAACAGGTGAAGGATGAGCCGGCCGCCTGACTCCAGGTGCCGGCGGGTCGTGTCCAGACAGCGTCGCTGATCCTCCGCAGTCACGAGGATCATGAAGGCCCGAAACGGCGCGATGGCAAGCTGAAAGCGGCTATCCAACGCGTAGTCGCTCATGTCCGCGCGGATCGTCCGCAGGCGGGCGCTTACCGCCTCCGGCTCGCCCGACCGCTTGGCGTCGGCCCGCTCGATCATCGCGCCGGACAGATCGAGGAGGACGACGTCGAAGCCGGCCTCCGCCAGCGCCCAGGCAACGCGGCCGGTTCCGCCACCCAACTCGAGAATCGGTCCTCCGGTCCGCTTCGCCTCCTCGATATAGAACGCAACGTCACGATCCAGGCCCTGGGCTATCAGATCGCGCGCGGTGCGCACGTCGTAGGTCTCAGTGTTGAGACCCGGGGACGCGTAGAAGGGCCTGGTGGTCGACGGGCTCAAGGGGTTGGGCGGGCGGCTCAGGGAGTCGGCGTGGGCAGGGTGAGCTTCTGGCCGACGTGGACGAACTTGGAATTCGTGATCGCCGGGTTCAGGTTGAGGATGGTCCTGATCGGCACGTTGAAGGTGCCCGAGATCGCGTAGAGAGTGTCGCCGCGCTGGACTGTGTAGATGTAGCAGTCCGGAGCGTCCGCGCAGGGCACCAGGTGGTCCCAGCGTCCGCCGTTGGGGAAGAGGGCCTCGACGCCGCCCGTGGGCGACGGGCTCGGAGGCGTGCTGGCCGCCGGGCTGGCCGAGGGCGTCGGGCTCGGCAGGGCGCTTGCCGGAGGGCTCGGCGATGCGGACGGCTCGGGGCTCGGCGATGAGGACGGCTCGGGCGAGGTCGTCGCCGACAGGCTTGGGCTGGCTGCTGCCACCAGGGCCGGCGAGCTCGAGGGGACCTTGAGCGCCCCGCCGGAAAGGAGGTAGCCGGCGGCAATGGCCGCCGAGAGCAGGAGCACAAGCACCGCCGCGACGATCGGCTCCCGAACGCGGGGCCGGGACTTCATCGCGACCTGGACGTCGCGCACCTGCGATGGGCCGATTCGGCCGGCTGACGGATGTGCATGCGGGTTGGCCACGGCATGCACGTATCGGGGGCAGCTGATGTGAGCGGCCCTCAGGCAGGCGAGCTCGAGCTGTCGTCTGGCGAGTGGAAGCGGGACTCCGAGGGCGCCGCACGTCCCTTCTGGAGTTCCAGTGGCGCCAACGACATCGACGTCCGTACCCGCTGCAGGCCCGTCGAGAAATGGGCACATCACGGCTGTGTCCCGTGCCCATCGCTGTTCCTGCACGGCGCCCGACTGCAAAGCCGTGTGCAGCGCCGAGCCCTCTTCCTGCACAGCGCCCTCCCTGGCTGCCCGCCGGCCTGGGCCGGGAGTCTAGTACCTTTCGCACCGCTCCGTCGCACCAATCGCGGGTTGATCCCGAGCGATAAGGGGTGCTAACGTGCGCGCCCGAACGGCCAGACCCGTCACGATTGAGCGTCGTCCAGCGCCCAAGAAGGACTGAACGCCCCCACATGGCCCTGCAGCTCCCAATACAGCCCCCAGCACCCGAGGTCTACCACCTCGCGGAGCCGCGCATCCGGCGCTGCACGTTCCGGCGGCTGATCTCGGTCGAAGCAAGCGACGAGCGCATCTACGACGTCGAGTGCCTCTTCCCGGAGCGCCGCGTGCCGATCCCCTTGGGTGACCTCGAGTCAGCGTTGCCAATCTGCAACGCGTGCACGGCCGCGCACATCTTCCGCCCAGACGAGGATTAGCCTCCGGGAGGCAGGCCCGTCCCTGACTCCGCGGCGAGTCAAATCGGCGCACCACCGAGCGTGGTAGGCGGCTCGGTTCGCACACACGGTGACCTGACCAGACGTAATGCTCCCCGCGAACTGACTCCCTGGGGCGTCACGCGCGGGGCACCACTGCGGAGGAGGGCGCCGGCCCTGGGTTACGAGCGGAGTGTCAGCGGGGCGGCCTGTAAGCCGAGTTCTGTACCGCGACTGGTCGCGGCGATGGCCATCCATCTCTGACCGCCGGTCGCCCGGCGGCTCCTGCGGCCGACCCGAGGACTGGGCAGCGCGCCTCTCCCCCGGCGAACCGGGTTGCGTCCTCCTACTTGGCCTTGCTCCGGGTAGAGTTTGCCGCGTTTCACTCCGCCCGCCGGCCGAAGCCGGGCGGATGGACTCGTCTCTGTGGCACTGGTCCTCGTCTCACGACGGACGGGCGTTACCCGCTACCCTGCGCTGCGGAGCTCGGACTTTCCTCGCGCTGGCCGGTTGCCCGACCGGCACGCGACCATCCGGCCGTCCCGCTGACCGACAGATTCTACCTGAACGGACGTTCGAGTCCAGACATACCCCAGCGTCGTGGAACCGCACGGGGTCCGCCCTTGACAGTCCCGCTCCGGTGACAATACGTTCGAGATCCCTGATCGCATCCTGGAGACCCGCATGCCGCTCTACCTCGACTCCCACCACAAGGTCCCCGGCCTTACCGCTGAGGCGGTGGCCGGCGCCCACGCCCGCGACCTGGAGGTCGGCCCGAAATACGGTGTGACCTACTTGCGCTACTGGTTCGACGAGGCGACGGGCAAGGTCTTCTGCCTGGCGGAGGGGCCCACGCCGGAGGCCGTTATCGAGACGCATCGCGAGGCCCATGGGCTTCTCGCGGACGAGCTGCAGGAGGTCAGAGAGGGAGCGTAGCCAGGATCTCGTCGGGCGCCTTCGCGTGGCCCTCCTGGCGAGCAGTGCTGAACGCCTCGGCCCCCATGGCGGCCACGAGCCGTCCAACGCCGGCCTCGTAATCTGATCGAGCGACCGGCGGCACGTGAGCCCTGATCGACTCGCGGAGTGCCTCCGCGCAACCCAGCAGGCGGGCGGCCGCGCCCGGGTCGTTCGCCCCCAGCACCCAGGCCACCTTCTCCATCGCTGACGCCACGCCCGGGACGTCGCCCAGAGCGCGGCGAATGGCGAGGCTCTCCCGCAACAGCGCCATCGCTTCAGGGGTCTCTCCTCGTTCCGCGGCCACGTCGGCCAGGTGCGTCAGGGCGCGCGCGATGCCGCGCTGGTCGCCGAGCTCGCGCGAGATTCCGAGCGCCTGGTCGTGGAGCTCGCGAGCGGCGTCGTACTGCCTCTGGCGGCAGGTTACGAGGCCGAAGTTGTCGAGAGCGAACGCCTCCCCCCAGCGATCGCCGAAGCGCCGGAACGTCGCGATGCTCTGCTCGAAGTGGCGGCGCGCACCCTCCGCGTCGCCCTCCTGCGCGACCACCTCGGCCATGTTCATGAGGCCGAAGGCCGCCCCGCGGTCGTCACCCATCTCGCGAGCGATCCGCACTCCGAGCTCGTAGAGCTCGCGGGCCTGGGCGTAGTCACCCCGCAGGACGGCCACGTTCGCGAGGTTGTTGGCGGCGTACGCGATGGCGTTCCGGTCCCCGAGACGCCGGTGGAGCTCGAGGCTCTGCTCGTGCAGCGCCGAAGCTGCCGCGTAATCGCCCTGCATATAGGCGAGGATGCCGGCACCCGTGAGCGCGTTGGCTCGCAGGACGGACGTGTCGGACGCCGTCGCGGCAAGCATTCGTTCCAGCCACGTGCGACCTTCGATGAGGTACCCGCGGATCTCCCAGAAGCGCCAGAACGCGGCGGCGAGCCGCAGGCCCGCGGTCGCCTCGCCTGGCTCGTCTTCGCTCCACTGGAGCGCCGCTCGGAGGTTGTCGTGCTCGACCTCGAGGCGTTCGAGCCAGTCGCGCGACTCGATGCCCCGGAAGAATTCGGGGGCCGCCTGCTCAGCCAGCGCCAGGTACCAGTCGCGGTGCCGACGGAGAGCCTCCGTCGCCTCACCCGATTCGAGGAGGCGATCGCGTGCGTACTGGCGGATCGTCTCGAGAAGCCGGTAGCGGCCCTGTCCCTCGGCCTCGGCAACCAGCAGCGACTTGTCGACGAGCCGCGACAGCAGGTCGAGGACGTCCATCTCCGCAACGTCCTCACCCGAGCACACGGTCTCGGCCGCCTCCAGGGAGCAGCTCGGCGCGAAAACGGACAGCCTGCGCAGCACTGCCCGCTCGTCGTCGGCGAGCAGCTCGTAGCTCCAGTCGATCGTTGCGCGCAGGGTCTGGTGGCGCGGGACGCTGATCCGGCTCGAGCCCGTGAGCAGCCGGAACCGATCGTCGAGGCGGCCGGCGATCTGGTCCGGCGTGAGCGCGCGCACGCGGGCCGCGGCGAGCTCGATCGCGAGGGGAACGCCGTCGAGGCGACGGCAGATCTGCGCGATCGCCACGCCGTTCGCGGACGTGACCCGGAACGCCGGCGAGGCAGCCATTGCGCGCTCGGCGAACAGGCGAACGGAGTCGAACTGGCCGAGCTCCTCAACGCCGGGGCGGTCCACCGAGGGCAGCGACAACGATGGGACCGGAAACAGCGCCTCGCCGGGAATCCCGAGGCCCTCCCGGCTGGTGGCCAGCATCCGGACACCGGGGCATGCACGCAGGAGCGCGTCGGCGATCTCCGCACAGGCACCGATCACCTGCTCGCAGTTGTCGAGCAGGATGAGCGTCTCATGTCCCTGGAGATGCTCGACGAGCGTCGACAGGAGCGGACGGCCGGGCTCCTCTCCGACTCCCAGCGCTGACCCGACGGCCTGCAGGACGAAGGCGGGATCGGAAAGGGACGCGAGCTCGACGAACCAGGCACCCCCCTCGAAGCCCTCGAGGAGGTCGCCCGCGACTTCGATCGCCAGCCGGGTCTTCCCGACGCCTCCCGGCCCGGTCAGGGTCACGAGCGGCGCGGTTGCGAGGATCCGCTTGACCTCCCCGACCTCCGACTGGCGGCCCACGAAGCTGGTCAGCTGTCGCGGCAGGTTGTTCGGGCGCGCGTCGATCGAACGCAGTGCCGGGAAGTCCTGTGCCAATCCATCGGCAACAACCTGGAAGAGCCGCTCCGGAGCGGCGAGGTCCTTGAGCCGGTGCGCGCCAAGGTCGACGAGGCGTGCGTCAGCGGGAAGGTCGCCGCCCATGAGGTCGCGCGCGGTCTGCGATACGAGGATCTGGCCACCGTGGCCCGCGGCCGAGATCCTGGCCGCGCGGTGGACGTCGATGCCGACGTAGCCCACCTCCCCGCTCACCGGTTCCCCCGTATGGAGGCCCATCCGATCACGGACGGTCACTCCGTCCGGCCAGGTCCTGGCGGCCAGCGCCCGCTGACCCGTGATCGCGCCGGTGAGGCCCGCCCGTGCGGTCGGGAAGGCGTAAAAGAGCCCGTCCCCTGACGCATCCACCTGCGTACCGCCGGCCGCCTCGAAGGCCTGGCGCAGCTGTGCGTGATGCTCGGCGAGCAGGCTCGCGTAGCGGTCGCCGAGTGCTTGTACCAGGCGCGTCGACCCTTCGATGTCGGTGAACAGGAACGTGACGGTCCCCGCCCGCCGGCCGGTCTGCGCGGGCGCGGGGGCGTCGGGGGACGGATCGGGCGGTGCTTCGGCGGGATCGACGGTCATCAGGCTGGCGACTCTCCTGGGCTGGACGCGAGTGAGCCTACACGTCCCCGCGCTCAAGCCTCTGGCTGGACGACGACCGAGGCGGGTCCGCCGGCAAGAACGCGATCGATCGCGGCGTTGCAGAGCGCATCGGCCGCGCTGTTCTGCGCTCGCCGCACGTGGGTGGCCGACCATCGTCGGAAGGCGCTCAGCAGGTTCCGTGCCTCGTTCCAGAGGGGCAGGAGCTTGGCGTCCTTGATCTTCCAGCGGCCGTGGAGCTGCTCGACGATCAGCTTCGAGTCGAGCATGAGGTCCACCTCGTCGGCGCCGAGCTCGCGCGCCAGGCGGAGGGCGCGGACGACGGCCGTGTACTCGGCCACGTTGTTCGTGGCGATCCCGAGATAGTCGGAGATCGACGCGACTGGAGTCGCCAGCGGATCGCCCGCGTTCGGTGCTGAGGCGTCGATGAGCACGGCGCCCGCGGCGGCGGGGCCGGGATTGCCGCGCGCGGCTCCATCCGTCCGGACGATCAGGCGCAGGCCATGCGCCTCGGTGGCTTTCGAGGCACCAGGGCCTTCGGCCGTCCCGGCCGGGCCCTCGAGCGGGCCTTCGTCGGGCCACAGGTTGCCGAATGGATCGGCGGGCGCCTCCCGGCGGCGGCTGCTCGACGTCAGCCGGCGCCCCCGTCCCGGCGGCCCCGCGGCGCACGGGCAGCATCCTTCTTGCCGGCCGATTGCCTCGCGCCCGTGGTCGTTCGCACGCGCCTTGGAGGCCGCGCCGGTCCGGTGCCAGCCGCTGCGGGCTCGGCCGTCTGGGCCGGTGCGGATTCGGTCGCGGTTGCATCGGTTGGTGTTGTGGCGGCGGCTGGCGGCGGCGGGGCGCCAACCGGCGCCGGCAGGACGGGAAGCTCGGTGCCGGCTCCGGTCGCCTCCCGGCCGCGAAGCTTCCGCCACGCCCATTGCAATGGGTCGTAGTACGCGTCGGCGACCCGCTCCTTGAGCGGAATGATCCCGTTGTCGGTGATCTTGATGTGCTCCGGGCACACCTCGGTGCAGCACTTCGTGATGTTGCAGTAGCCGATGCCGCCGGAGTCCTTGAGGTACTGGCGGCGATCGACCTGGTCGATCGGGTGCATCTCCAGCGACGCGACCCGGATCAGGAAGCGCGGACCCATGAATGCCCGCTCCGTCTCGTGGTTGCGCAGCACGTGACAGACGTCCTGGCACAGGAAGCACTCGATGCACTTGCGGAATTCCTGAACGCGATCGACGTCACGCTGCTGCCAGCGCCATTGCTCCTGGGGAAGGTTCTCGGGCGGCGTGAACGGCGTGATCGTCCGGTTGACGGCGTAGTTCCATGAGACGTCCGTGACCAGGTCCTTGATGAGCGGAAACGCGCGCATCGGCTCGACGGTGATCGGCTCGTCGAGGTCGAAGTCCGACAGGCGCGTCTTGCAGGTCAGGCTCGGCCGGCCGTTGACCTCGGCGCCGCACGATCCGCACTTGGCCGCCTTGCAGTTCCAGCGGACGGCGAGGTCGGGTGCCCGATGGCCCTGGATCCAGTGGAGGGCGTCCAGGACGACCATCCCCTCCTCGACCGGCACCTCGAAGGCGACGAACTGGCTCGGTTCGCCCGGTCGACCGCGGAAAACCTTCAGGTGGGCCTCAGGCATCGAACCTCTCCCGCGTCAATGCGCCGCTCCCAGCAGGCCGCGCAGCTCGGACGCCACCGACGGAACGCCGCTGCGGGCCACCATCATCCTGCCGTCGGCATCGCGGCAGATCACGCTGTTGATGCCTCCCCAGTTCCTGTCGTCCTGCTCCGGATAGTCGACGCGGCTGTGCGCGCCGCGGCTCTCCGTGCGCTGCAGCGCACTCAGGGTGACGGCCCGCGACACCGTCAGCAGGTTCCGCAACTCGAAGACGAGGTTCCAACCCGGGTTGTACATCCGGCCGCCGGTGACCTTGATCGACTGCCAGCGCGTCTCGAGATCCGTCAGGCGGCCGAGCGCCTCCTTCAGGTCGGCCTCCTCGCGGAAGATCCCGACGAGCGACTGCATCGT
Source organism: Candidatus Limnocylindrales bacterium (assembly GCA_036506235.1). Classification (GTDB taxonomy): domain Bacteria; phylum Chloroflexota; class Limnocylindria; order Limnocylindrales; family CSP1-4; genus CF-16. The sequence goes on from DASXSA010000240.1 coordinate 7,671, forward strand.
CGCCTGGAGGTCGCGCTGGATCGTGTACGCGTCCTCGCCGTCCTCGCGCTCGAGGGGAGCAGACAGCTGCCGCGCTGCCCGGTACGCCTGCGAAGGGTCCACGTATGCGGACGCGGCGTTTCGGGCTGCGTACGCCGCTGCGCCCGCGCCCGTCCGCGCCCCGAACACCAGCAGGTCGGACAACGAGTTCCCGCCCAGCCGGTTGGCGCCGTGCATGCCGCCCGCCACCTCGCCCGCGGCGAACAGTCCCGGCACGGTGGTGGCCCCCGTCTCCGCGTCGACCCGCACGCCGCCCATGACGTAATGGGTCGTTGGACCCACCTCCATGGGGCCACGCGTGATGTCGACGTCGGCCAGCTCCTTGAACTGGTCGAACATCGAGGGCAGCTTCCGCCGAACGTGCTCGGCCGGCAGGTAGCTGATGTCGAGGAACACGCCGCCGTGCGGTGAGCCGCGTCCTTCCTTGACCTCGGTATAGATGGCCCGCGAGACGTTGTCACGGGTCGAGAGCTCGGGGGGTCGCCGCGCCTCGCTGCTGCGGCCCTGCGCCGTGACCTGCACCCAGCGCTCCGCCTCCTCGTCGCTGGCCGCGTACTCCTGGCGGCGGTCCTCGGGCAGGTACTTCCACATGAACCGCTCGCCATCCTTGTTGCGCAGGATTCCGCCCTCGCCGCGGACGGCCTCGGTCACCAGCAAGCCACGCACACCCGGCGGCCAGACCATGCCCGTGGGGTGGAACTGGACGAACTCCATGTCGATCAGCTCGGCGCCGGCGAGGTAGGCCAGCGCGTGGCCGTCGCCGCTGTACTCCCAGGAGTTCGAGGTGACCTCGTACGCCTTGCCGATCCCGCCGGTTGCCAGGACGACGGCCTTGGCCGGGAACAGCACGGGCTCGCCGGTGACACGCCAGTAGCCGAAGGCCCCCATGATCCGACCGGGACCCGTGATCAGATGCGTGATCGTGCACTCCATGTAGACGTCCACGTCGGAGTGGACGGCCTTGTCCTGCAGCGTTCGCATCATCTCGAGGCCCGTTCGGTCGCCGACGTGGGCCAGTCGCGGGTAGGTGTGCCCACCGAACGGCCGCTGGCTGATCCGCCCGTCCGCCGTTCGATCGAAGACCGCGCCCCACAGCTCCAGCTCGCGGATGCGGTCGGGGGCCTCCAGCGCGTGGAGCTGTGCCATGCGCGGGTTGTTGAGGAGCTTGCCGCCGACCATCGTGTCCCGGAAGTGGACCTTCCAGTTGTCGTCCGGGGCGACGTGCGCGAGGGCTGCCGCGGCGCCCCCCTCGGCCATGACCGTGTGCGCCTTGCCGAGCAGCGACTTGCACACGAGGCCAACGCTCGCGCCGCGGGCTCGGGCCTCGATCGCCGCACGCAGCCCGGCTCCGCCGGCTCCGACCACCAGAACGTCGTGAACGTGCGTCTCGAACCCGGAGATCGCCACCTCAGTTCGGGCGCCGGCTCAGAAGCGCAGCGCGGGATCGCCGATGACCCCGATGGCGAGCAGGCGGATCAACAGGTCGGTGACGGCGACCGAGATCAGGCTGGCCCACGCCCAGCGCAAGTGATGGATGTTCAGCCAGGTCGCGCGCTCCCAGGCCCGGTAGCGCAGGAGGGCGCCGCGGCTGCACGAGAAGCAGTCCATCTTGCCGCCGATCACGTGGCGGAAGGAGTGGCACGACAGCGAATAACCGGTCAGCAGGGCGACGTTGAGGAACATCACCGCCCCGATGACCCCGATCCGCCAGACCCCCTCCTGGCGAAGCGCGAGGAACGCGTCGAGCCACAGGAAGAAGAGCGGGATGAACGCCAGGTACAGGAAGTAGCGGTGGATGTTCTGGAGGATGAACGGGAAGGCGGCTTCGAGGCGATACCGCGAGTGGATGGTCGGCTCCCCGACAGCGCACGCCGGTGGATCGACGAAGTACGCCCGGTAGTAGGCCTTGCGGTAGTAGTAGCAGGTCGTCCGGAAGCCGAGCGGGATCCACAGGATCAGGATCGCCGGCGAGAACCACCACGGCAGCCAGTCGGGCTTGATGAGCGGCGAGAAGAATGGCGAGAGGTAGCCCTGCGCCTCGTACGGCACGTGGAAGACCGGCTCCCAGATCAGCGACGAGAACAGCGAATAGAGGATGAACGCGCCGAACCCGATCGCAACGATCGTCGGCTCGATCCACCAGGCGTCGGGGCGACGAGTCGCGAAGAGCCCCTGCCGGGCCGTGCCCGTCGGCTTGATCGGCGACGCCGGCGGCCTGGCGGGGGACGCGGGCCGATCCAGCTGCGCGGCCGGCCGCGCGATCGAGGTCATCGTTGATCCTTGGGCTTCGGCGTGTCCGTCACGAACGCAGGCTCCGTCAGGACGCCGGCGCGGGTGCGACGGGGCGCGCCCGTTCCGCGTCGTCGGTGGCCGCCAGTTGCTCGATGACTGCGTCTGCCATGTCGCTCGTCCCGGCCGTCCCGCCAAGGTCGTAGGTCACGGAGCGGCCGTCCGCCACGACCTCGCGGATCGCCGTCTCCACCCGCTCCGCGGCGGCCGTCTCGCCCAGGTGCCGAAGCATGAGGACGCCGGACAGCATCAGAGCCGTCGGGTTCGCCTTGTTCTGGCCGGCGTACTTCGGCACGGAGCCGTGGACCGCCTCGAACACGGCCGCCTCGGTACCGATGTTCGCGCCGGGGGCCACGCCCAGCCCGCCGACGAGACCCGCGGCCAGGTCGCTGACGATGTCGCCGTACAGGTTCGGCAGGACAAGCACGTCGTACAGCTCGGGTTTCTGGACCAGCTGCATGCACATGTTGTCGACGATCCGGTCCTCGAACTCGACCCGACCCTCGTACTGCCCCGCCACGGTCCGGCACGACTCCAGGAAGAGCCCGTCGGACAGCTTCATGATGTTCGCCTTGTGTACGGCGGTGACCTTCCGCCGGCCGTTGGCGACCGCATACTCGAACGCGAAGCGCGCCACGCGCTCCGACGCGGCGCGGGTGATGATCTTGATGCTCTCCGCGGCGTCCGGGCCGACCATGTGCTCGATGCCGGCGTACAGGTCCTCGGTGTTCTCACGCACGATCACGAGGTCGACGTCCTCGTAACGGGTCTCGAGGCCCTTCATCGAGCGGGCAGGGCGCAGGTTGGCGTACAGCCCGAGTGCCTGGCGCAGCGTGACGTTTACGGATCGGAAGCCGGTGCCGATCGGTGTCGTGATCGGGCCCTTGAGCGCGACCCGATTGCGACGGATCGACTCGAGGACGTAGTCCGGCAGGGGCGTCCCATGGCGCTCGATGACGGCCTCGCCTGCCTCGACGACCTCCCACTCGAAACCCGCTCCCGATGCGTCGAGCACGCGCCTCGTCGCCTCCGCCAGCTCCGGCCCGATGCCGTCGCCGGGGATCAACGTGACTCGGTGGGCCATGGCCGCATTCTATCTGCGCGACCCTCGACGGGCGTGCGCCGCGCCGGTCCTGTGCCATGCTCGACGGGTGACGAAGGAGCGGGTCAATCCGCGGTCGGGCATGGTTGCCGCCGGCTACGACCGGATCGTCGATCGCTTCGCCGAATGGGCGTCGACGGCCGAGGGCGAGCCGAAGGCCGCCTGGCTGGCGCGCTTCGCGAAGCTGGTGCCGGCCGGCGGCCGGGTGGTGGAGCTCGGCTGCGGCGCGGGACCCGATGCCTCGTGGCTGGCTTCGCGGTACGAGCTGACCGGGGTCGACATCTCGGAAGGGCAGCTCGAGCGTGCGCGGGCGGAGGCCCCCCAGGCCCGGTTCATCCCCGGGGACATGACGACCGTGGAGTTCGACGCCGCTTCCCTCGACGGCGTCATCGCCATGTACTCGATCATCCACGTCCCGCGCGAGCTGCACCCGGCGCTCTTCGCGCGCATCGCCGGCTGGCTGCGGCCCGGCGGTTCCTTCGTCGGGACCCTCACCGCGAGCGATGATCCCGGGTGGACGGGCCAGTGGCTCGGCGTCGAGATGTTCTTCAGCGGGTTCGATGCCCAGACGAACCTTGGGCTGCTGCGCGAGAGCGGCCTCGAGCCGGTCGAGTCGGAGGTCGTTACGACCCACCGCCCGGACGAGGACGAAACGTTCCTTTGGGTCCTGGCCCGCCGTTCATGACCGCTGCGGCGGGAGTTGACCGCAGGGCCTGTACCATCGCGGACATTCCCCACGACGGAGGACGGATTCGCGCGTGAAGATCCAGGAAGCGGACGCGAAGCGGCTCCTCGTTGCGCAGGGGCTGCCGGTGCCGCCCTGGGAGGTCGCGCGGACGTCCGAGGAGGTTCGCGCCGCAGCCGACCGCTTGTTCGCAGCCGGCGCCGAGCAGGTGGTCGTGAAGGCCCAGGTCCTCGTCGGCGGGCGAGGTAAGGCCGGCGGCGTGAAGCTGGCCGCTAACGCAAACGAGGCGGAGCGGATCGGCCGCGAGATCCTGGGCATGGAGATCAAGGGCATCACGGTCCGCAAGGTGCTCGTGGCGGCCGGGGCCGAGATTGTCAAGGAGTTCTACCTCGCGGCGGTGCTCGACCGTGCTGCCCAGAAGGTGCTCCTGATGGGCTCGGCGGAGGGCGGCGTAGAGATCGAGCAGGTCGCGGCCGAACATCCCGAGGCGATCGTCCGCGTCCACGCCCATCCGCTCGCCGGCCTGCTCGACTGGCAGGCCCGCCAGATGGCTTTCGCCCTGGGGCTGGCCGGGCACCTCAAGGCGGCGGTCGCGATCGCCAAAGGCCTCGTCGCCACGATGGTCGCCAACGACGCCGACCTGGTGGAGATCAACCCGCTTGCGATCGTCCGCGAGAAAAGCGCTTCCGAGGGCGTGACCGAACGACTCGTCTGCCTTGACGCGAAGGTCACCCTCGACGACTCGGCTTTGGCCCGCCACCCCGGCCTGGAGGACCTGCGCGACCTGGACGAGGAGGACCCGACCGATCGCGCCGCTCGCGCTGAGGGCATCAGCTTCATCAAGCTCGATGGGACGATCGGCTGCATGGTGAACGGCGCCGGGCTGGCGATGACGACGATGGACCTCGTCAAGCGCGCGGGTGGCGAGCCAGCCAACTTCCTGGACATCGGCGGTGGTGCGCGGGCCGACAAGGTGGCAGCTGCCATGCGCCTGATCCTCGAGGATCCGAACGTGGAAGCCATCCTCGTCAACATCTTCGGCGGCATCACCCGCGGGGACGAGGTCGCGCACGGGCTGATCGAGGCGCGCGCGATGCAATCGCGCGAGGTGCCGATGGTCGTGCGCATCGTCGGCACGAACGCCGAGGAGGCCGGCCGCCTCCTGCGGGAGGCTCGCTTCGAGACGGCGGCCAGCCTCGACGATGCAGCCCGAAAGGCGGTCGCGGCCGCGAGATCGGCGCAGGGCGTGCGCGCATGACCATCCTCGTCGACTCGAAAACGCGGCTCGTCGTGCAGGGCATCACCGGTCGCGAGGGCGAGTTCCACTCGCGGGCGATGCTCGAGTATGGAACGCGGATCGTGGCCGGCGTCACGCCGGGCAAGGGCGGCCAACGAGCCCTCGACGGGGCGGTGCCGGTGTACGACACGGTCGCCGAGGCCGTTGGCGAGCAGAGCGCCAACACGTCGGTGATCTATGTTCCGGCGGCGGGTGCGCCGGACGCGATCATGGAAGCCGCCAGCGCAGGAATCGCCACGATCTTCTGCATCACCGAGGGCATTCCGGCGCTCGACATGGTCCGTGCCCTCGAGGTCGTCCGGGAGACGGGCGCTCGGCTGATCGGGCCCAACTGTCCGGGTGCGACGTCGCCGGGGAAGGCGAAGGTCGGCATCATTCCGGGGTCCGTCCATCGGCCGGGAAGCGTGGGGGTGGTGTCTCGGTCCGGGACACTGACGTACGAGGCGGTCCAGGCGATGACGGACGCGGGCATCGGGCAGTCGACGTGTGTCGGGATCGGCGGCGACCCGATCATTGGAACGAGCTTCACGGACGTCCTGCGCCTGTTCCGGGACGACCCGGAAACCACCGCAATCGTCCTGATCGGAGAGATCGGCGGTGCGGCGGAGGAGGAGGCCGCTGCCTTCGCCGGCGAGCACCTGCGCGAGATGCCCATGGCCGCGTTTATTGCGGGACGAACCGCTCCCGAGGGCAAGCGGATGGGCCACGCAGGGGCGATCATTTCCGGTGGCGCCGGAACCGCGGCCGGGAAGGTGGCCGCGCTCGAGGCGGCCGGGATCGCCGTCGC
>DASXSA010000241.1:0-1873 GCA_036506235.1 Candidatus Limnocylindrales bacterium
CCGGGTCACGATCGAGGACATCGGCAGCGGACGGACGCGGATGTCGATCGAGAGCCTCTTCCCCAGCACCGAGGCGATGGAACAGGTCCTCGCTCTGGGCGCCGAGGAGGGCCTGAAGCAGGCCGTCGGACAGATCGACGCGATCCTGGCCGAGGACGGCGTGAGGAGCGCACCGTGACCACGAGGACCACCCAGATGACAACCCACACCCTTGACGTCCCCGGCGCCACGCTGACGTATGACGTCCGGCGCAACGAGGCCAGCACCGAGCCGATCCTGTTGCTGATCGGCTCACCGATGGGCGCCGCCGGATTCGGCACGCTGTCGCAGCATCTCACCGACCGCACCGTGGTGACCTACGACCCACGCGGCGTCGAGCGCAGCGTGAAGGCCGATCCAGCCAGCCCGGTGACGCCCGACGTCCACGCCGACGACCTGCATCGGCTCATCCAGGCGATCGCTGGCGGGCCGGTCGACCTCTTCGCCAGCAGCGGTGGCGCGGTCAACGCGCTCGCCCTCGTGTCGAGGCACCCGGAGGACGTGCGGACGCTCGTCGCGCACGAGCCGCCGCTCGCTTCGATCCTGCCCGACCGCGAGCACGCGATGGCGGCCACCCGCGCGGTCCAGGAGACCTACCAGCGCAGCGGCTGGGGCGCCGGGCTGGCCCACTTCATCGCCCTCACCAGCAATCGGGGACCGGTCACCGCGGAGGTCGCCAGCCAGCCGGCGCCTGACCCGGCGATGTTCGGCATGCCGACCGAGGACGACGGCTCGCGCACGGACCCGCTGCTCGGCCAGAACCTGATCACCTCCACCCACTACGGGCCCGACTTCGACGCCCTGCGGTCCGCATCGACACGGATCGTCATTGCCGCCGGCGAGGAGTCGGAGGGCCAGCTGGCGAACCGTGGCGCCTTCGCCGCGGCCGAGCGCCTTGGCACCAAGCCGGTGAGCTTCCCGAGCGATCACGGCGGCTTCCTCGGCGGCGAGTACGGCCAGACCGGCAAGCCGCACGCCTTCGCGGCGAAGCTCCGCGAGGGCCTGGCCGCCGGGGGGTGAGCGATGACCCTGCAGAGGAGCCTGCCATGTCGAAGGTGATTGCCGACATCACCATGTCGCTGGACGGCTACGTGACCGGGCCGAGCGGAGACGTCGACGAGCTCCACGCCTGGGTCACCAACCAGGACCCGGTCGACACCGAGATCCTCGAACGGGCGACGGCGGAGACCGGTGCGGTGGTGATGGGTCGGCGGCTGTTCGATATCGTCGACGGGCCCAACGGCTGGACCAAGGACATGGGGTACGGCGCGCAACAGGCGGGGACGCCGCCGTTCTTCGTCGTCACCCACTCGGCGCCCCAGCACGTCCGGCTGCAAGGGGAGCTCGGGATGCGATTCACCTTCGTGGACGATCTGACGACGGCCGTCGAACGGGCGCGGACGGCCGCGACCGATGGCCACGTCGTTATCATGGGCGGTGGGGACATCATCGGCCAGACGATCGAACAGGGCCTCGTGGACGAGCTGCACCTGCACCTTGCACCGATCCTGCTCGGCGGCGGAACGCCGCTGTTCCGGGCGGGCACGCACCAGCGGTATCGCCAACGCGACGTCCGCCCGTCGAGCAACGCCGTCCACCTCACCTACGAGCGGGTGACCAGCGCCGAACCGTAGCCGAGAACGACGCCGCCATCGCTTAGGGGTCCCCGCTCGACTACCTTGCCGAGGTCAACATCGCGGACCTGCGTGGACTCGCCCTTCCAAGGAAACGTTGCTGCGCGGGGACCCCTAAGCTACGCCGCTCGACCCACCGCAGCGTGGCCGAGCTGGAAGCCGACCTCACCCCCCTGGATCGCCGCCTGGAACGACGACCC
>DASXSA010000242.1:0-17821 GCA_036506235.1 Candidatus Limnocylindrales bacterium
TGCCCTGGCGGCTGTTCATCGATGACATCCCGCTGATCTCCGAGACCATCGTGCGTCAGAACTATGGCGATTCGGCGCTCGGAAACCCGCTCCTCGCCGGTGCCGCGTTCATCGCGCTCGCGTCGCTCGGGCCCCGTCGCGGCCTGTGGCTCGCCGCGCCGCTGCTCTGGCCGTACCCGCAACAGATCTACAAGGTGTTGACGGTCCCGTTCCTGTCGCCGCTGTTGGCCATGTTCTGGGCCGTGCCAATGCCTGGCGCCACCCTGGCGGGCGTGATCTGCGAGGCCGTGCTCCTGCAGGTTGCACGGCGACGGCCGATCCCCCCGTGGCTCCGCCTCGGCCTCTGCCCGGCAGCCCAATGGCCGGCCGAGCGCGAGCCGGACCCAGATCGAACAGCGGAACCCGCGCCCATCCAGGGTTTCTCGAGCGCAAGCGCCGCCAACGCCAGGCGATAGCCCAGGCTCGATAGCTCGAAGGTACCCACGGACGCGAGCGTTCGCCCCAGCCAAGGCGCCGTGCCCCTCTGCTAGAGTCGGCGTCGATCGGCGCTACGAACCGGGGAAGTCCGCCTTGACATCGACCCAGGCCGTGCCAGGCCGTACCGACGACAAGCGCACCGACCTCGACGTCGTCGTTCTCGGCGGCGGAGGACATGTCGGCCTGCCGCTGAGCCTCGCGCTTGCGCGCGCTGGGATGACCGTCGGGATATTCGACATCAACGACGCGACGCTGGCGCGCATCGCCAATGGCGAAATGCCCTTCCGCGAGGAGGGCGCCGACCGCCTTCTCTGCGATCTCCTGCCGACGGGCCGCCTGGCCTTCGGCTCCGACCCGTCGATGATCGGCCGGACGGAGCAGCTCATCGTGGTGATTGGGACGCCCGTCGATGAGTTCCTGGGTCCCTCGACGACGATCTTTGAGCGCGCCGTAGACCAGATCGCGCCTCACCTCCGCCCGGGCACACTGGTCGTCCTGCGCAGCACCGTCTATCCGGGCACCAGCGCCTACGTGGCGCAGCAGCTGATCTCCCGCGGTTGCTCGCCTGATGTTGCGTTCTGCCCCGAGCGAATCGCGGAAGGTCGCGCGCTGGAGGAGCTGCACAGCCTGCCGCAGATCATCGGAGCGGACGATCCGCAAGCCGCCGATCGCGCCGAGGCGCTGTTTCGGCGCCTGACGGCCACCACGATCCGGACGACGACCAAGGAAGCCGAGCTCGCCAAGCTGTTCACGAACACCTGGCGGTACATGAAGTTCGCGGTTGCGAACCAGTTCTTCATGGTCGCCCACGAGGCGGGCGTCGACTACGACCGAATTCTCGAGGCCATCCGGTTCGACTACCCGCGCGCCGCCGACCTGCCCGGCCCGGGTTTCGCAGCCGGTCCCTGCCTGTTCAAGGACACGATGCAGCTCGCCGCGTTCACGACCGACCACTTTCCGATGGGCCAGGCCGCGATGCAGGTCAACGAGGGGCTTCCCGGCTACATCGTGGCGGCCCTGGAACGCCGCTACGGGAGCCTGCGGGACCGGACAATCGGGATCCTGGGGATGGCGTTCAAGGCCGAATCGGACGATCCACGTGCCTCGCTCAGCTTCAAGCTCCGGAAACTGCTGGGCTGGGCTGGCGCCCGCGTCCTGTGCACCGACCCGTACGTGGTCGACTCGCGTCTCGTCGACCTTGACACGGTGGTTCGCGAGAGCGAGATCCTCGTCCTTGGCGCCCCTCACAAGGCGTATCAGGGCCTTGCGGTCAACGGCCGCGACGTCGTCGACATCTGGGGCGCGATGGGGGAGGGCATCCGGCTCTGAAAGCGAGCGGGATGGAGGCGACGCTCACGCCGGGCGCCGGCGGCCTTACGCGTACCCTCAACGCCGTTTTCCGCACCGCGGAGGGCGGCATCGCCTGGCGGAAGCTGTTCTCGATCCTGTCCGCTGGGCTCGCGATCATGGTCTGGCTCACGTACACGATGTGGCGTGGCAATCCGACCGATGCCTGGGATTTCTTCGTCGATCCTGTCCGGCCGTATGCGACCGAGGACGTGCACCACTTCGCCTATTCGCCGGCGTTCGCACAAGCGATCGCCCCGTTCCACCTGCTGGGCTTCGACGCCTATGTGGCAGCTCAGCGAGGAGTAGAGCTGGTATGCGCCTTCTGGCTCGCCGGACCTGTCCTGCCGATCGCGCTGTTCCTGCCTCCGGTCGCCGTCGAGATCAACGCCGCCAACATCAACCTCATCCTCGTGACGGCGATCGCGCTCGGCTTCCGCTGGCCTGCGTTCTGGTCGATCGTGCTGCTCACCAAGCCCACGATGGGGATCGGCCTGCTGTGGTTCGTCCTGCGGCGCGAGTGGCGTGCGCTGGCGATCGCTCTCGGAGTGACGCTTGCCATCGCGGGCGTGTCCTTCGTCCTCAATCCCGGCGCGTGGATCCAGTACCCGCAGGCGGTGTTCGCGATCGATGCCACCCCTGGCTGGCCCTTCCCCTGGCCGATCTGGATGCGTCTGCCAGTCGCCGTGCCATTGGTGATCTGGGGCGCCCGAACGAACCGACCGTGGGCAGCGGCTCTCGGCGCGATGCTCGCCGCGCCACGGCTCTACTTCCTGAGCCCGGTCATGCTCCTTGGCCTACTGCCGCTCCTGCCGAACTCCGCGTTCGCCCGACGCCTCCGCCCGGCACCGGAACCCGCCCCGCAGCTCACGGCGCAACTCGCTCCGCAGAAGCCCTGAGCGCTGAACGCTAGCCGCGCGAGATTCGACCGCCTGGCGGCGTTCGTCGTCGGACGGCCCGCGATCGTCTACGCGGTCTTGACCGCCGTCTCGTTCCCGGTTCTCGAGACGCTCGTGCGCGGCGAGCGCGCGCTCCAGTACGCGCACGACGTCTTCGACGACGACCTGCCCAGGCTCGGCGCGATCGCAGCGGACGTCAGGCAGTTCGGGCCGTTCCTGTGGGACCCCCACCTGACCGGCGGGAACGCGCTGCTGGCGCAGTGGGCGCTGCCGCCGGTCGGCGTCGACGTGGCGCTCAGCTTCCTGGTCAGCCCGTTGGTGGCGTACATGCTGACCTACGCGCTGCTCATCTTCCTTGCCGGCATTTCGACCCACCTCTTCCTGCGCGACTCGCTGCGGCTGCCGCCCGTCGCATGCTTCGTCGGAGGGGTCATCGCGCTGTTCGCGTTCTGGCACTACATCTACGGCTTCGCGGCGCCCCTCCTGCCGCTCGCGCTCTGGCTGACCGATCGCGCGGCCCTCCGAAAGCCGGGTCGCTGGCGGGCGGTGATCGGCATGGTCGGTCTCGCCGCGTTCCTGCTCGCAACGAGCCAGATCCAGATCGTCCTCCTTGTCGCGGCCGTGCAGCTGGCCTACCTGGTCGCCGTCCCTCGCCCGGAGGTCCATCGCGTTCAGGGGCTCCTCGAGTGGATCCTTGGCTGGGTGGTGGCGGTCCTCCTGCTCGCGCCCGTGCTATTCGCGCAGCTGGTCGCCATCCCGGACTCGCAGCGCCAGATCTGGGACCTCGGCGGTCCCGGCGTCGTGAACTCGGTGCTCCAGACGGCCGAGCGGTACCTACGGACGATCTTCGGGATCCCGATCGCGCCGGGCATCGGCGGCACCGCCGACTTCTACGGCAGCTACTTCGTCGGCGCGGTCGCGCTGCCGTTCCTGGCGCTGTCGCTGACCGCCTGGCGCGGCGACCCGCGGCGCCGCTTCGTGTTCGTCCTCCTCTGCCTGCTGCCGCTGCTCGATCTCGGGGCCACGCTGGTCATGCGCTACCAGGGACTGGTTCCGCTGCTCGGGTCGTTCCAATTCGTGCGGGTGCGACACCTCGTTCCGCCTGTGCTTGGCATCCTGACGGCCATTGGCGTGGCCGAAGCACTGGCGCTTGGCCCGCGCTTGGCGTTCGGCAACCGCGCCAGGCTCAGTCTCCTCTTCGGCTCGGCGCTGGCGATCGGGGTCCAGGTCGCGGTCGCCGGCCAGCAGGTCGTCTCGATCGTGGCCCGTCGCCGACTGTCGGGCCTCATTGCCTCGACTCAGAACGCCGGGTGGACACTGGCGTTCGCCGGCCTCGTGATCGGGCTGGTGGTCGTCGTCGCGCTGATCGCCCTGCGCTTCGACCTCGCGAGCCGCGTCCGGTTCAGGACTCCAGCGCGCGTTCGAGCCCTCTCGCCCGCGGTCGCCGCTACCGTCGTGGCAGTCGTGCTGCTGGGTGCGACCGGCGCGGAACGTGCAGTCTGGGCGCGCAGCGAGCGCTACCTGAACCGCGGGCCGCTTGGCACCTGGGCCGACCAGGTGACACCCACACCGGCCATGGAGGCTCTTGCCGTGACGGCCAACCCCGACCGCCAGCGGGTGCTTGTCCTCGGCGAACACCCCAACCGGCTGCTCGGTTCCGGGCTGTTCACCACGGACGGCTACGAGGTGATCTATCCGCTGCGCTACCACGAGCTCTACGGCGCGCTGACCGCGCCGTACCTCGACGCCCATCCCACCTGGTACACGTACTTCCACAGCTGGGGCAACCGGGCGTACGCGTTCGGCCCCGCCTACGATCCCGAGCTGGCCGACCTCCTCGGCGTTCGGTGGGTCTACGCACGCGGGACCGAGGTCCCCGTGGAGGCGGGCCTGAAGGAGGTCTTCCGGGACCCCTCCGTCACGGTCTACGAGCGGCCGACGGCCTTCCCGAGGACCTTCGTCGCGCACACCGTGACACGTCTCCCGGACCGACCCGCGGTCATCGCAGCCATGAAGGTCGCCTCCCGAACGGAGCTCCAGAACACCGCCTACGTCGCGGAGGCCGACGCCCACGGCGTCCAGAACGCCCAGGGGAGTGTTTCCGCTGCCGATGCGGCACGCATCGAGAGCTACACGCCGGACCGGGTGACGATCAGAGCGCACGTCGGGTCGCCGGGCGTCCTGGTCCTGACTGACACGATCGCCCCCGGCTGGACAGCGCAGTTGGACGGCAAGTCAGCCCCGGTCATCCCCGTCGACGACGCGCTCCGCGGCGTCCAGATATCCGCGGGCGACCACCAGGTCGTGCTGGCTTACCGGCCGGTCGCCCAGTACATCGGGCTCGTCCTTTCGCTGCTCGGCCTGATCACGACCCTCGGCTGGGCGGTGGCCGTCCGCGATCGTCCCGGCATTCGTCGCCCTGTCTTCAGGCGCCGGCACCCGCCTCGCGCGGGTGATGACATCGGCTAGGCTTCCGCGCGGTGAGGGTTCTGATTACCGGCGCTGCCGGCTTCATCTGCGGATACCTCGTGCCCGAGCTGCTTGCAGCGGGCCACGAAGTCGTCGGTGTGGACAACTTCTCGAAATACGGCCCGCTGACGAAGTCGTACGACGCCGACCCGCACTACCGCCTCGTCGAAGGCGACGCGAAGGACACGTCGCTGCTGCGCGAGCTCGCCCGCGACTGCGACCAGATCGTGGCGGCCGCGGCGATGATCGGTGGGATCAGCTACTTCCACGAGTTCGCCTACGACCTCCTGGCCGAGAACGAGCGAATCCTGGCGGCGACGTTCGACGCGGCGATCGAGGCGCACCGCGGTGGCCGTCTCCAGCGCATCGTGGTCATGAGCTCGTCAATGGTGTTCGAGTCGGCGACGACGTTCCCGACCCCGGAGGGCGCTCAGCTCTCGAGCCCGCCCCCGCTCTCGACCTACGGCTTCCAGAAGCTCGCCTCGGAGTACTTCGCCAAGGGCGCCTGGGAGCAGTATCAGCTGCCGTACACGATCCTGCGGCCCTTCAACTGCGTCGGCATCGGCGAGCGACGGGCGGTGCGCGACACCGACGTCATGAGCGGCAACGTGAAGCTGGCGCTGTCGCACGTCGTGCCCGACCTGGCGCTCAAGGCGCTCAAGGGCCAGGACCCGCTGCACATCCTCGGGGAGGGCAACCAGGTCCGCCACTACACGTACGGCGGCGACCTCGCGCGCGGCATTCGCCTTGCGATGGAGTGCGACGCCGCGGTAAACGAGGACTTCAACGTCTCGACCGCGGTGGGCACCACGGTCCTGCAGCTGGCCGAGTGCATCTGGCGCAAGGTGCACACTGACGGCCGGCCGTTCCGCTACGTCTCGGACCCGCCCTTCGAGCACGACGTCCAACGGCGTGTTCCGGACACAGACAAGGCACGTGAGGTGCTCGGATTCGAGGCCACGACGACCCTCGACGAGATGCTCGACGAGGTCATTCCCTGGATCCGGTCGGAGCTGGAGGCTGGCCGCATATGACCGACGACCTCGATCGCGTGTATGCCCGGCGGTTCGGGACAACCGAACAGGCGAGCAAGGAGGACGTCTGGGATCCAATCGTCGACTTCCTCGAGCGGTTCTTCGTCGACGGGCCGGTCCTCGACATCGCGAGCGACCGTGGCTACTTCATCCGCCATGCACCGGGAACCGAGCGCTGGGCGACGGACCTCCGCAACGTCGCCGACTCGCTACCGCCGGACGTCCGTTTCGTGCAGGGCGATGGCCTGGCATTGCGCGAGGTGCTCCCCGCCGACTACTTCGCCGTCGCGTTCCTGAGCAACTACCTGGAGCACCTTCCATCGCGCGACGCCGTGGTCGAGCAACTGCGGGTCGTCTATGCGTTGCTCCGGCCGGGCGGGCGCGTCATCGTGCTGCAGCCCAACATCCGCCTGCTCGGCGGGGCCTACTGGGACTTCATCGACCACAAGGTGCCGCTCACGGACCGGAGCCTGGAGGAAGCCGCCGAAACGGTCGGTTTCCGGACGCACGCCCTGATCCCGCGCTTCCTGCCCTATACGACGAAAGGCCGGCTGCCGAAGAGCAAGGCGCTCGTAAGGCTCTACCTGGCGTTGCCCCTTGTCTGGCGGATACTCGGCAAGCAGACGCTGTACGTCGGTGAGCGCCCCCTCTGACGGCGACACAAGCATCGTGAGCGCAGCCGTTCCTGAGCTTTCGCCGAGGCCCGAGCTTTCGCCGACGCCTGAGCTCTCGGTTGTCATGCCGGTCTACAACGAAGGCGAGGCCGTCGAGCCCGTCATCCGGCGGCTGTCCGCAGCGGTCCGGACGCCGCATGAAATCCTCGTCGTCTACGACTTCGACGAGGACACGACCGTGTCGGTGGTTGCCCGACTGGCGCCGGAGATCGCGGGCCTCCGCGGCCTGCGCAACGACATCGGGCGCGGCGTCCTCAACGCCATGAAAGTCGGCATGGGAGACGCGCGCGGCTCATACGTCCTGGTGTCGATGGCCGACGGCTCGGACGAACCCGCGATCGTCGACCGGATGGTGGAGCTGGCGCGGTCGGGCGCTGACGTCGTGGCCGCCAGCCGCTACATGAAAGGCGGGCGCCAGGTCGGCGGGCCACTGCTGAAGCGATTGATGAGTCGTAGCGCAGGTTTGAGCCTGCACTGGTTCGGCGGAGTCGCCACCCACGACCCGACCAACAACTTCAAGCTCTACAGCCGGCGGTTCCTCGACAGCGTCCGGATCGAAAGCCGCGCCGGCTTCGAATTGGCGCTCGAGCTCACGGTGAAGGCGACGCTCGCGGGCCGACGCGTCGATGAGGTGCCCACGACCTGGCGCGACCGCACGGCCGGCCAGAGCAACTTCAAGCTGCGCGCCTGGCTACCGCATTACCTGCGCTGGTATGGAACGGCCTTCCGGGGCCGGCTCGCGAAGCTCCTGCCCGGCTGACGTCGCGTCTTCTTCCGGCCGGGCGGCCGGATGGACGAGGACCCACAGGCTCGCGCCTGTCAGGACGAGGATCGCGAGCGACCCAACGATGGAGACCGGGCCGCCCTCCGGCAGGATGTCCGCGATCGCCGTGCTCGCCGGCGTGGCCGCGAGCAGATTGGCCATGAACACGACGTTGAACACGAGCCAGATCGCCCGGATCCGCGGCTCCGCAAAGCCCAGGGTGAGGAAGACGAGCGCGCCGAACGCGTAGCGCTCGTGCATGGCCGTCAGGAGCGAGAAACAGACCAGCACCGACGTCGCGACGCCGAGCGCGAGATTGCGCCGCGTGGGCGCCTGGAACACGGCCAGGAAGACGACCACCTCGCCGAGCGCGGCGAGCGCGAAGGCCATGGTCCGGCCGGTGATCGGCCCGAACAGGGTCGCCGTGTCGGCCAGGAACTGGCCGCCGGACGCCTCCTGCATGATCCACCACGCGTTCCAGGCTCGGAGCGACGCGATCGAGAAGGTCTGGTTGCCGTACGCGTCGAGATTTCGCACGTAGCCCTGGATGCCGCCGCCGGGCACGAAGGGGAGCCACAGGATGGCGACTGTCGCCACCGCGATCAGCCCAAAGCGGACGGTCGAGCGCCAGCCGGTCGCGCCCAGGAGCCACGCCGCAATCGGCACGACGAAGAAGGCGGCCTGCGGTTTCGTCATCAGCGCGACCCCGAGGGCGACAGCCGCGAGATCGACGTGGCCGCGGGTTACGAGCAGGACGCTCACCAGGACAGCCAGGACGTAGATCGACTCGAACTGGCCCCACCACGCGCTGACGTAGATCAGCACCGGGTTGAGCGCGAGTGCCAGGAACGCTGCAGCCGCCAGGCGCGGCCGCTCTCGGAGGGCAAAGGCCGCGCAAACGGCGAGAGCAATGTCCGCGACGCTTGCCGGCGTCTTCACGATCGCTCTGGCGAACGGATCCGCGGCGTCGATCACGTGACCGAAGGCGCCGATCACCGCGCCCATGCCCGCGAACAGGTACGTCATGACCGGCGGGAAACCCAGGTCGAGGCGGTAGGCCTGCCCCAGCGGCGCCGCAGCGATGTCGTGGACCCACTTCACGAACTGGTCGAGGTCGCCGCGGTATCCCTCGGTCGGGAGCAGCACGAGCCGGATCCCGACCGACGCGAGCAGCCCGACCACCGTCAGCGCCCGCAGCCGGCCATCAAGGGAGGTGGTGCGCGTCGTCATCGCCGGGGATGCTACGACCTCCCGGCGCCTCAACGCAGCGGTACCATCGGCCTTCGTCGGCGCGCGCCTCGCGCCACCCCGTAAGCCGTCCGCCCGCCTGAGGATTGCGCGTGCCAACCGAAACCGATCGCCCGGCGGCCGACACGCACCAGCCACTCGTCGCCGTCGTCATCCCGGCCCTCAACGAAGAGGGCAAGATCGGCCGCGTCCTCGACAAGTTCCCGCGCGACGCTCGATTCGAGGCGATCGTCGTGGACGACGGGTCGAGCGACCGGACGGGTGAGGAGGCCCGCGAGCGTGGGGCCGCGCTCGTCATCCGGCATGAGGTCAGGCAGGGGGTCGGGGCCGCGATCCGTGACGGCTGGCAAGCGGGCATCGCCCGCGGCCGGCCGTACCTCGCGCTCCTGTCGGGCGACGACCAGCACGAGCCATCGGAGCTCGTCGGGGCGCTCGAGGCGCTGCTTGCCGCCAGGGCCGACTACGTCCAGGGCTCGCGCTGGCGGAAGGGCGGTCACGTCCGCGGGCCGTCGAGCGGACGCGCGCTCGGCACGCGCTTCTACTCGCTCGTCTTCAGCCTGCTCACGTTCCGCGTCGTGACGGATGCCACGAATGGCTTCCGCATCTTCCGCGCGGAGATCCTGTCGGACCCCGCGATCAACATCGGCCAGACCTGGCTAGACAGCTACGACCTCGAGCCGTACGTGCTCTACAAGGCCATCCGTCGCGGCTACCGGGTGATCGAGTACCCGTGCACGGTCGTCTACCATGCCCGCGAGGGCTACACGAAGATGCGTGGCCTGCGGGACTGGTGGCGGCTCTTCCGGCCCGCCCTGCTGCTGAGAACGGGAGTCAAGCGATGACCGAGAGACGGCGACCGACCCGCCAGGTCCGCCCGTGAAGGACGTCTTCGAGCAGGCCTTCCGCGGCCGCCGGATCCTGGTGACCGGCGGAGCCGGCTTCGTCGGTGGAGCCGTCGCCACACGGCTGGTCGGCGTCGGCGCGAAGGTGACCGTGCTCGACGACCTCTTCACGGGGCTGCCCGAGACCGTCCCGTCCGGAGCCCAGTTCGTGAAGGGGTCGGTCACCGACGCCGCGCTCGTGGGCCAGCTCGTCGCCGACCACTCGCTCGTCTTCCACCTCGCGGCGCGCAACATCATCGCCTCGACGAAGAATCCGCTTGACGATTTCGCGACGAACATCGGCGGCACCCTGAACGTGCTGATGGCGGCTCGCGAGGCGAAGACCGACAGGGTCGTCTACTCCTCGTCAACCTCGATCTACGGGAACCCAAGGTCGATCCCGATCAATGAGGACGACCTCCTCGTTCCGTTGACGCCCTACGCGGTGAGCAAGCTCGGTGGCGAGAACTACTGCTCCGCGTTCTACGAGAGCTACGGTGTGCCCGTGGCGAGCGTGCGCTACTCGAACATCTACGGTCCCGGCCAGCGGCCGGACAACCCGTACTGCGGCGTCGTCTCGAAATTCCTGGCGATGGCCCAGGAGGGCCAGCAGATCTCCATCCACGGCGACGGCGAGCAGACGCGCGACTTCACGTTCATCGACGACGCGGTCGACGCCACGCTCCTGGCGGCCATCCACCCCCGCGCAGAGGGCGAGGTGTTCAACGTCGGGACGGGCATCGAGACGTCGGTCAACGAGCTGGCGCAGCTGATCGGCCAGGCGCTCGACGTCCCGGTCAGCCTCGAGCACATCGACCGACGCGACATCGACAACATCCGCCGGCGCGTCGTGAACATCGAGAAGGCGCGCCGAATGCTCCACTGGGGCCCGCAGATCACGCTGGAGCGCGGGCTGGGACGGACGGCGGAGTGGTTCCTGGCTACGGAGTTTCGGCAGCCCGAAGCGCAGGTCGGGAGCTCGGCCGGCTCGTAACGGCGAGCGGCGCGGGTCGCCAGGCGGCCAGTCGAGCGGACAGGAGCGCCGGCACCGCGACCAGGATCGACAGGCCATGCCACCAGATCAGGGGCAGGGCCAGGACCGCCGCGATCGGGACGACCCACGGACGGTCCGTGCGCGCCGCCCAGATCACGAGCAGCGCAGCGATCGGCATGCGCAGCCATTGCGGCCAGGGGAACGGGTAGCCGTCGGGCGGGGCGTAGGCGTAGTTGTCGAGCATCGCGTCGACGTACTGACGCCACAGCCCGGGCGCGACCACGAATGAGACGAGGGCGACGGCGGCGGCCACGCCTACGGCGAGCGCGGCCTTGCGCCACTCCTGGCGGGCGACGAACCACAGGACCCCGATCCCGGGAGTGACCTTGGTCAGGAGGATGAACGCCCACGCGACCGGGTAGCGGAAGCCGACCACGATCGCCGCGGCGATCAGCAGGTGGATGTTGCCGTGGTAGAGCTCAAGGGCGACGGGCGGGAACGCGATCGCGGCGAGCCAGTTCGTCCGTCCGGTCAGCCAGATCAGCACGCCGATCAGCAGCGACAGCCAGGCGGCCAGGAATAGCTCCCACGGGATGATGTGCAACACCGACGCGACCTGGCCGATTGGCGGCGTATAGCGGAAGGCGTCCAGGCCCGAGGTGTTCCCGAAGGAGTGCCCGTAAAGGTTGGACAGGTCGACGTTCCAGTAGGCGTGCGCGTCGAACCCGAGCAGCGATCGCTCCCAGTTCCGAACCGCGAGGTAGGGGACGGCGATCGCCCCGATGACGGACAGCGCCACCAGTGCAGGCCGCCGCCAGCGGTCGGCGGCAACGCGGATCGTGGGCAGCGTTTCGCGGAGGGCCAGGGCGGTCACGGGCGCATGGTAGAGGTTCGCCTCTGCAATCCCATAGCCGCTTCGTACCGAAGGCCGAGGTCAGAAGCTCAGGGTCCCGAGCTCGGGTCGAAGCTCAGACGCGCGTCGTCGCCCAGTAGCGCTCCGCGCGGGTGCCCTCGAAGCCACCGAGCGCGGCGACCCGCGCGCTGAAGGCGCGAACCGCGGAGGCCATGTCGGACGTCTTGCCGAACAGCCTCGGGATCTGGCTCCGGTAGATCGTCAGGCCGGTGATCTTGCGCTCGACCTGGTCGGAGATGTCGGCGTACTGCGGCCACAGCGACACGTCCGGTGGCAGGCTCACGAGCGTTTCCGGCGGCAGCTCCTGGAGCAGATCGAATGGGTGCCACCACGAGTATGGGAAGTCCTCGTAGAAGGTCACGATGCCCGCCCATTCCGGTCCTGGCATCACCCAACGGCGACCGTCGGCGAGGAGCGACATGCCGGCCTCGCGCACGAGCTGGTGGTCGACATGGTTGCCGACTCCCAGCGGGAAGTACACCTTCTGGGGCTCGAGACGGGCGATCTCGCGTCGCAGGATCTCGGCCGGGCTGGGGTCGTCGGCGCGCGGCATGCCGAGCAGCTCGGCGTCGCCCTCGTAGCCCCGGAAGACGGCATCGGGAAGGTCGAGGAAAACGATCGAGGCCTCCGCGAAGTAGGCATATCGCTCGTCTTCGAGCCGGCGCGTCGCCATGAGGTCACCCGCTCCAGCGGCCTCCACGACCTCCTCGGTGAGGATCGCGCCCTGGTTCGGTTGGTCGTCGATGAGCGGGCGGTCGCCGATCGGCTCGTTGTGGATATTGGCCCGCCGGTACCAGGATGCGCGCTGCCAGAAGCGCTTGGCTGCCTGGTCTGCTTCTTCCTGCGTGGCCTCGAGGTTCTCGGGCAGCGCGGTCCAGGCGGGCACCACCTCGCCCGTCGGATCGTCGGGGTAGACCGGGTGGTCGTTGGTGAGGCTGGCGCGGTTGAAGGCTTCGGTGACCGGCCAGACGGCCTTGTTACCGAAGCCCAGCGCCTCCCGCTGGTAGGAGCTAGGCTCCTCGCCGTTTGCCAAGCCCGCGCCGGAGTAGGTCGTGATGATCGTGACGTTCTGGCCAAGCTCGCGAAGGCCGGCGATCAGCCCGCCACAGGAGAGCGCGACGTCGTCCGGATGCGGCGCGACGAAGACGTGGGCCATGGCCGGCCGAGTATACCGACGGCCGGTCGGCCGCTGCCCTGGAGGTCAGCTCGTGGCCGAGCCGCCCTGGAGGTCAGCTCGTGGCCGGGGAGGCGCCGTCGGCCTGGCGCGTTGGGCGGTCACGCGTCGTAGTGGAAGCCCTCGCTCCCGATCAGCGGGACGAATACGCACGGGCCGTCCGAGCGCTCGATCCACTCGTCGCCCTGCCGGACGACGACGAGGAGGTCCTGGCGGTCCCTGGAGCCGACCGGGATGACCATCCGGCCGCCGTTCGGGTCGAGCTGCTCCCGCAGCGTTCGTGGGATCCCGGGGGCAGCGGCCGTGACGATGATCCTCGGCCATGGCGCGCCTTCAGGGAGGCCCTTGCTCCCATCCCCGGTCCGAAATTCGACGCCATCGGCAAGGCCGAGCTCCTCGAGCCTCGCGCGCGCCTGCGGGATGAGGTCGGACTGGCGCTCGATGGTCGTCACCCGGGCTCCCAGCTTCGCGAGGATCGCCGCCTGGTATCCCGATCCGGTGCCGATCTCGAGGATGCGGTCCCCGGGCCTTACCGCCAGGAGCTCGGTCATTCGGGCGACGATGTAGGGCTGACTGATCGTCTGGCCGGCCTCGATCGGGAGCGCCTCGTCAGCGTAGGCCTGGTCGCGGCGCCCATCGGGGACGAACAGCTCGCGCGGGACTTCCCCCATGGCCTTGAGGACACGCTCGTCACGGACCCCCCTGGCCCGCAGCTGATCGGCGACCATCGCCGCGCGCTGGGCCTCGAGCGATCGCTCGCCGCCGCCGATGCGCATGAGGCGAGCATACGCCCGGGAGCATGGGCTTCCATGTTTCGAACGGCGAGCGCCATCGAACGGTTTCGCGACGGCCTCCGCCCGGCGTCGGATTGCTACGGCTTCGTTGCCTTTGGTGAAGGAGAGGGCGACGGCGACGGTGACGGGGACGCCGACTGCGAGGGGGAGGGCGAGGGACTCGGGCTCGGCTCCTCGGTCGGGCTGGGCGAGGGGGATGGAAGCGGTGTGAACACGCCAGCCGCCCCGAACAGCAGTCCCCACAGCAGGATCCCCGCAAACGCAATGACGACCGCCATCACGAACAGCGCCGAGATCCGGTCATCGATGCGGACGGCGAGCTCGGAGGGCGTCGGAGCCGCAGCAGGTGTCGAGCTTCGACCGAAGCGGCGCCCCGGCGCGGGCCTGGCGGCTCCGGGAACGACGCCGGGGATCGGAGCGGCCGCGTCCTCGAGCGGCTCTTCGTTGGCCTCCTCGGCTTCGGCTTCCGCTTCGAGCTCGGCCTCGTCGACCTCTAGGCCCGATTCTTCGCGCTCGCGTTCGAGGTCGTCTTCGGGCGACGGCTCGTCTTCGGGCGACGGCTCGTCTTCGGGCGGCGGCTCGTCCCCAGGCGGCGGCTCGTCCCCAGGCGGAAACTCTTCCGCGGGCGCCAGCTCGGCCGCGGCCGGTGCCTCGGGTTCGGTCCCCTCCTCGGGTTCGACGTCCGCCCCCGTCTGATCGAGCGGCGTCGCGCCCGCGATCGTCTCGGGATCGCGTTCCGTCATGCGGTCGGGTCACTCCTCTGAACGCAGAGATCGCGCGGACGAACCGCGCGCGGCCGCCAGTTTATCGGAGGCATCCGCGTGCCGTCCCTCGATCGGGCGCCGCGAACGGCATCCCCTCAGGCAGCGCGGACGGCGGGAACGAGCAGCCCGCCCAGCCCGGCCGCCACGGCGAGCAACCCGAACGCCGCAAGGACCGGCTCCACGCCGAGCACCGACGCCAGGAGGCCGCTGATCGCCATTGCGAGGGTCATCGCTCCGAACACAAGCGAGAAGCGGAGCCCGACGACGCGGCCGATCAGGTCCGGCGGAGTGCGCTCCTGGAACAGTGTCTGGCTCGGAATGATGTAGACCATGTTCGCGAACCCCGAGCCGAGGAACAGACCGAGGGCCAAGGGCAGGGCGCCCGCAACCGCGAGCAACGCTACGCACACGCCGAACAGGATGTAGCCGAAGGCGACGACCCTGCCCTTCGCCAGGTGCGCCCCGACGAGGCCGATGATGAATCCGCCGACGAGGTTGCCGACGCCGATCGAGGTCTCGAGGAAGGCGTACGTCGCCTCGGGAGTGACCGATCCCCGCGAGATCACGCTCTCGGCATAGACCGCGGTCAGGGCAGTGAGCCCGCCCGCTGCGAACTGGCCCGCGGCACCCTGCAGCGTGTTCGTGAGCAGGACGGTTTCGTGACGGAGGAAGCGCCACCCTGCGACGAGCTCGCGGCGGATCCCCTCCCGGCGCGGCTCGCCCTCCGCGCCGCCGCGGCGGACCACGGGCGGCACAACCATCGAGGCGATCAGCACGGCTGAGGCGACGTAGGTTGCGGAATCGAACCAGAACGCCAGCGGGAGAGCCGGCCCGAGGAACGCCACGAACAGCCCCGCGAGCGGGTATCCCACGACATCGGCCAGCGTCTCGCCGATCCACATTGCCGAGTTCGCGGTCAGGAGGTCGCCCTCGGGAACGATGCGCGGCAGGATCGCGGTCCTCGCCGGCCGAAAGAAGAGCGAGATCGTCGTGACCAGGAACAGGAGCGGATAGACGAGGAGGAGATTGCCGCCGAAGGCCACGACCGGGATGAGCAGGACCGCGGCGCCGCGGAGGAGATCGCTGACCACCATCGTCTCCTGATGACTCCAGCGATCCACGAACGTGCCGGCCAACGGACCGAGCAGGAGGTTCGGGATCGTTGCCGCGACGAAGACGAGCGCCACCGCGACTGGTGAGCCCGTAGCGCGCAGCACCAGGAACACCACCGCGATCTGGTTCGCACGGTCCCCGAAGAGGCTGATCAGCTGGCCCACCCACAGCGCGCTGAACGAGCCATTGAGCGCGAGGCGGACATATGGATGTTCGCGGGCTCGCCGCGCGAGGCGGACCGCGACCCCAGGAGTGGGCGTCGGGGCGCGACGAACGACGGGGATCGATGAAGGGCCAGCCATGCCGGCTGCCGCGGATCCGAGGACGAGTGGTCGATCGAGCGATGACGCCTGTGCGAGCCCCGGGGCGAGGCCGGTCGACCAGGGCCGCGTCCATCCGATGCCCTCCTCGGCGAGGCCCTCTCCGGTCGCCGGCTGGCCGAGGTCCGCGGCGCCTGCTACCGCGAGCTCTTCAGGTTCGACATATCGGCGAACCGCAGTCGCGAACAGGAAGAAGGCGAACCCGCCGCTGAGGAACAGGTCACCGACCGACGCCACGTTCCGGATCGGGGAGAACGGGATCGGAATGACGTCGGCGATTGGCCCCGCGTGAAGCAGGAAGAAGGCGTCGATCGGCGGCGGCAGGACGACATGGAACGTGGACGGGACGTCGGCCAGCGTGAACCCGGCGGCGGTAAGTGCCGGTTCCCAGATCGGCATATGGCCGCCGTTGACGGCGATCGCCGTTGCATTCGAGAGGATGCCGACGAAGCCCAGCAGAATTCCAGGTTGGCGGCGGTTCAGCCACAGCCCGAAGAGCAGAAGCGCGAACCCGAGGCTGAACAGCGGGAGTCTGAGGGCCTCGGCCGGCGCGAAGCCTCGGTTGATCGCGCCCTCGGTTCCGAAGCGCACGATGACGCCCGCCAGGAGCAGAGGGACGCCCCGCAGGCGAACGTCGGCGAGGTTCGTCAGGAAGCCCGACAGGCTGCCCCGGACCAGGAGTCCGAGGAGGAGCCCGAGCGCGATCCCGATGAGGATCACGAGTGGGTCAGGCCGGCTCGGGTGGTGCTATGGATGACGGTGGCGGCCGGCCGGGCGCGAGGCGCCGACGAAGCAGGCCTAGCGGACGTCGGCGCCAGTCCCGACCTCGACCAGTTTGCCCCCTGCGCCCGTGCCGTTCGAATGTGCGCCGGCGCCATTCCCGCCGGCCGCGCCCATGCTCGGGCTCGTGGCCATGCTCATGCTGCCTGCCGCCTGTGAGAGGAGTGGCACAGGCCGAAGCTCCGGCTCGCGACCCGGATCGGGGATGCCTTCGACCCAGCCCGTCTTCACGAACGCGTCGACCACCGACGGGTCGAACTGGATGCCGGCGAACTTGCGGAGCTCACCGAGTGCCTGCTCCGGAGTGAGCGGCTTCATGCGGTACGGCCGGGCGGCCGTCATGGCCTCGAACGCGTCGGCGACGTGGAGCACACGCGCGAGCTTCGGGATCTCGTCGCCGATGAGGCGGTCGGGATAGCCCGAGCCGTTGTACCACTCGTGGTGGTGGCGAATGATCGGCAGCTCCGGGGCCAGCTTCGTCACCGGGGCGATGATCTCGGCTCCGAGCACCGGGTGGGCGTTCATCTTCATGCGCTCGTCGCGGGTCAGCCGCTCCTGCTTGAGCAGGATGTTGTCCGGCACGCCGATCTTGCCGACGTAATGCAGGAGGCCGCCCCACTCCAGCGCCTCCAGCTCAGGCTCGCCCAGGCGCATAACCCGCCCGATGTCGATGGCGATCATCATCACGCGCTTGGAGTGGTTGCTGGTGAAGGGATCGCGCTTGTCGACCGCTTGCGCGAGGCTGGCGATCGTCTGGGTGAACATCTCGCGCATCTCGACGAACCGGTGATGCGCAACCCTCGTGGTGTACAGGGGCAGTGCAAACAAGAGCGTTGCCCACCAGCCGGCACCTGGGATCAGGTAAACGCGAGCCATCAGCCACGCCAGAGGCACGAGGGCTAGGAGGTTCGCGGCTACGCTCCTCGCATCGCCATAAAGGACCGCCCTAAATGGTCTGTCTGTTCGGAAGGCGACGAGGAGCGAGACGAGGCCGATGTTGAGCACGAAATTTATTCCGGCGCCAATGAGAGTCGCGCCGAAGTCCCAAAGATGGCCCACGCCGAAGTCCCAAGAATGGGCGGGATTCTCCCGTGCTGACCAAGGAGGAGGGCGGCCGCCACACCCCCTTCTACAACGGCTACCGGCCGCAGTTCTACCTGCGCACGACCGACGTCAC
>DASXSA010000243.1:0-5582 GCA_036506235.1 Candidatus Limnocylindrales bacterium
GTCGGTCGGTCCAGCCGGCGCCGATGGCGTGACTGGGCCTCAGGGACCCCAGGGTGACCCGGGCCCCGTGGGTCCTGTGGGTCCTGCAGGTCCTGCCGGTGGCCCCCAGGGACCGCAAGGTGACCCGGGGCCTGCCGGCCCTGCGGGTGCTGACGGTGCCACCGGTCCTGCGGGCCCCGCGGGCGCCGACGGTGCCACCGGTCCTGCGGGCCCCGCGGGCGCCGACGGTGCCACCGGTCCTGCCGGCCCTGCCGGCGCGGTCGGTCCAGCGGGCCCAGCCGGTCCAGCCGGTGCAGCCGGTCCTGCCGGCGCGGTTGGTCCTGCGGGCGCTGTTGGTCCAGCCGGTCCAGTCGGGCCTGCCGGTCCACAGGGACTTCAGGGCCCCGCCGGCGCCATCGCGACGACGAGCATCGTACAGTCGGCACTCGTGAGCCTGACCAGCACGTCGCGAAGCGGTACGGCATCGGTGTCCTGCCCGGTCGGCAAGACGCTCCTGTCGGGCGGCGGCGTGGTGACCACGAACGACACGCTCGACAAGGTGCGGCTCATCTCGTCCTATCCCAGCGCGATCAATACCTGGACGGTCGTCGGTTCGGCGTTGATCGTCAAGGGCAAGACCTGGAGCGTTCGCGCCTACGCCATCTGCGGCTAGGAACGGCCGCGCAAGCAGCCCCCACAACGATCCGAAGACGCCCCGGAGCCGAAACGCCCGGGGCGTCGCCCTACGTGCGGGAAAGAGCGACGAGTCGTTCGATGGCCTGGATGACCAGGTCCGGCCGGTCGAGCTGGATCACGTGCCCACTGCGCTCCGCGATCGTGAGTCGCGTCATGCCGGGCGAGAGGGCCTCGATCCAGCGCTCCTGGGCGTCGATCAGCCGCTCGACGTCGACAGGAGAGAGGCGGGTGTCGACGAACCGAAGGCGCTGGTCGACGGTCAGGACCTCGAGGGGCAGCCCGGCGACGCTGGACGCCTGAAGCTGGCTCACGCTGGCCGCCCAGTCGAGGCGCTCGACGGCCTCGATCGTACGTGAGGTGTCGTCGATGCCCCGCGCCCAGTCCTGGAGCATCGCCCCATCCAGGCCGAGGCGGGAGGCGTAGTCGGCGTCGGGCAGGTACGCGTCGACGAGGACGACGCCCGCGGTCTCGTCGGCGTGCCGCCCGGCCAGGACCCGCACGTGCGTTCCGCCCAGCGACATCCCGACCAGGATGTAGGGCGGCCGCTCGCCCGCGGTCGTGAGCAGCGCACGGAGCTCCTCGACCGCGTCGGCCACGGTGCGCCGCGGCGCGGGCTCGCTCTGGCCAATCCCTGCACGGTCATAGGCGCAGATTCGCGTCCGCTCCGCGATCCGCGGCAGGACGAAACCCCAACCGTCTGCCCCGCTTCCCAGGCCGTTCTCGAGCACGACGGTCGGCGAGCCGCTCCCGCGACAGTCCAGGTACAGGCGTCGATCTCCGACCTGGACCAGGCGGCCGTGGCGCTCGTACGCCGGCGTTCGTCCATGAGCGGCCAGCCATGCGTCGGTGCCACCCAGCCGTAGGACGTCGACGGCCAGGGCGATCGCCAGGCCGACGGGGACAGCGACGGCGAGGAGCGCGACCGTCCTGAAGCGCGACCTGCCCACCGATCTCGTCGAACCCGGAGTCACCGGGAAAACGTATCGTGGTCAGGCACGCCCGCGCGACCGAACGCCAAGGAAACAGCCCCGCGAACGAACGCCCGCGCATCGGCAGGGCCCGCGCGATGACGAAGGAGGACGCGGTCATGGCGACGAACACCGTGGTTGGCAAGGGGACCAGGGAGGATCCGTGGCAGCTCAGGACGGCGCCCGGGACCTCCGACTACCAGATGTACCGCGACGAAGCCGCGGATCCGCCCGCGCTCCAGTGCATCGTCGGCTCGACGAAGCTCTCCTACCACCTGCGCTGCATCGACGACCTCCATGCGTGGCTCAGGCAGCAAGGTGACTGGGTGCCGCTCGGCGCCGCAGACGAGCAGAAGCCTGCGGCTGAGGGCACGGTCGAGGCGTGGGGCCGGTCGCCGGCGAACCCGGTTGGCGGCTGGTACGGCCTGCGAAAGGGCTACCGCGGCCGATTCGGAATGTACGTCCCGCCCCTCCTCGAGGCCCTGGGCCTGGCCGAGCTGGAACACAACGCCAAGAACAACCGCGTCCGCGCGCTCTAACCGCCCGTCCTGCCGGCGAGCTGGCCAGCAGCCCGCCCTGCTCAGCCCTTGAGCGATCCCGCGAGGAGGCCGCGCACGAAGTAGCGGCCCAGGAAGACGAACACCAGCAGCGTGGGCAGCGCCGCCAGCAACGCGCCGGCCATCTGTACGTTCCACTCCACGCTGAAGCTACCCGCGAGGTTGTTGAGTGCCACGGTAACCGGCCAGTTGCTCTGCTCGCTGAGCGTGACCGCGAAGAGGAAGTCGTTCCAGATCGAGGTGAACTGCCAGATCAGCACGACGACGAACCCCGAGATGGACAGCGGCAGCAGGACATCCCGATAAATCCGCACGAAGTCCGCGCCATCGACGCGGGCCGCCTCGATCAGCTCGTTCGGGATCGCCGCGTAGTAGTTCCGGAAGATGAGGGTCGTGATGGGGATGCCGTACACGACGTGGACCAGGATCAGCCCCTCGATCGAGCCCGCGACGCCTAGCCCGCGGGTCACCTGCAGCAGCGGGATGAGGATCGCCTGGTAGGGGATGAACATCCCGAACAGGATCAGTGGAAAGAGCACTTCGGAGCCGCGGAACCGCCACTTCGCGAGGATGTAGCCGTTCAGCGATCCGATCGCCGCCGAGATCAGCGTCGCCGGGATGACGAGCCGGAAGCTGTTCGCCAGGTTCGGCGCCAGCTTGTCGAACGCGTCGGCGAAGCCGGTCAGGCTCAGCCCTCGCGGAAAGTCCCACATGCGCTCGAGGCTGACCTCGTCGAAGCCCTTCAGCCCGGTCACCAGGAGGACGTAGACCGGTGTGAGGTAGAACGCGGCCATGACCAGCAACGCCGCGTAGAGGACGAAGCGCGAAGCGCGGACGGTCGGCCGGCGGGCCCGGCTGAGGCTTCGGGGTCGGAGAACGTCCGACCGCACGGCATCGGCCGTCATCGGCGGATCGTCCCTCTCATCGCTCAATCTCCCGGCTCATCGCTCGATCTCCCGGTTCATCGCTCGATTTCCCGCCGACCCGTCCAGATCAGGTACGGGACGATCACGATCGCGATCAGCACCAGCATCACCACCGCCACGGCTGCCCCGCGCGCGAACTGGTTGTCGTTGAACGCTGTCGTCCACATGAAGTTGGCGGGCACGTCCGTGCCGAATCCCGGCCCGATCGGTGACATGGCGACGGTGAGGTCATAGATCTTCAGGCTGATGTGGCCGAGGATGATCACCGCGGAGATCGTCACCGGGGTCAGCAGCGGCAGCACGACGTGCCGGAAGACGCGCAGCTCGGTCGCGCCGTCGACCCGTGCGGCCTCCCGAAGCTCGTCGGGGATCGCGCGCAGCCCGGCAAGGTAGAGCGCCATCACGAAGCCCGACATCTGCCAGACCGCCGCCAGCACGATCGAAAGCATCGCGACCGGTACGCCGAAATTGGTGCTGGTCAGGAAGCCGAGCCCGATGTCGCCCAGCCATCGGCCCACCGGCGAATCGCTCCCGAGGTGGATGACGGTCTCGTCGGTGAACCAGCGATTGGTTGTGGGGTCCAGGTGGAACAGGCTGTTGAACCCGGATGAGGGCGTCAGCAACCACTTCCAGACGACGCCTGTCACGATGAAGCTGATCGCCATGGGGAAGAGGAACACGCTCCGGAAGAAGCCCTCCGCCCGGATGCGCCGGTCGATCAGGTTGGCCAGCAACAAGCCGACGACCAGCGCGGCTGCGACGAAGCAAACCGTGAAAACGGTTGTGTTGCGCAGGTCGATCTGGAAGCGAGGGTTGTCGAAGATGCTCGCGAAGTTCGCCAGGCCCGCGGACGAGTAGTCGGGCAGGAGGTCGTTCCAGTTGGTCGTCGAGACGAAGGCGGTCCAGCCGATCAACCCGTAGACGAACACAGCGACGGCCAGGATCGACGGCGCGATGAGCACCAGCGACAGCACGCGATCGCGGCTGGGCGGTCTCACGAGCAGCGCCGAATGAGAGGCCGAACGAAACGTCGAGACCCGCGGACGGCTTGCCGAACTGGCAGTCGAGCCACCGCCCGAAGGGACGAAAGGGGCGGCCGAAGCCGCCCCTTTCCAGGTGCCAGGTTTACCGCTACTTGCAGATGCCGGCGTCCTTGCACGCCTTGACGAGCGCCGCCTGCGCCGCCGCGACATTGCCGCTGGTCATGAACAGGGTGACCGCCTGGTTATAAGCGGTCGCCCAGCTCGGTTTGGCAGCGGCCCCATGCTCGAGGCTGGGGACGATCGTGTCGGCCTTCCAGTCGGCCTGCGCCGACTTCAGGTAGTCGTCGTACTGCTTCTGATCGGCGGCCGGCTTGCCCGCATCGAGGCGCGCCGGGACCGAGCCCTTGTTCGGGTTGAAGATGTCCTGGCCCTCGGGCGACCCGAGCAACGTCAGGAAGGACTTGGCCGCGTCGGCGTTCTTGGCGCCCTTGGGCAGGGCGAACACGTCCGAAAGCGCGTCGTAGATGTCCTTGTTGCCGGGCGCCAGGGCCCAGCCGTAGTCGGTGAAGTTCTTGGACGCGTTGTAGCCGTCGACCCAGTCGCCCATGATCGTCATGGCCGCCTTGCCGCTGATCACGAGATCGTTGGCCTGGTCCCAGGTCAGCGCCGAGTGATCCGGGTTCACGTAGCCGAGGACGGTCTTGAACGTCGTGAGCGCCTTGGTGACGTCGGCGCCTGCCCAGTTCGTCGTGCCCGTCCAGAGGCCCTTGTACTTGTCGGCCCCGAGCGTCCCGATGAGGATCGTCTCGAGGACCTGACCGGCCTCGAAGTTGTCCTTGCCGCCCAGCGCGAGCGGAATGATCCCCTTGCCGCGCAGCTTGTCGGCGACCGTCCTGAACTCGTCCCAGGTCGTCGGCGGCTTGATGCCGTTGGCGCTGAAGACCTTCTTGTTGTACCAGAGCACGTTCGCGCGATGGATGTTCACCGGCACGGCCCAGATATGGCCGCCGTCCGAGATGATGTCCATCACGCCCTTCGGGAACTTGTCGTTCCAGCTGTTCTTCGCGTACAGGTCGTCGAGCGGCTCGATGTACTGGAGCCAGGTGTCGGTCAGCTCGTGACCCATGTGCGACTGGAAGAGGTCGGGCGGCTTGTTGTCGAGCACACGGGTCTTGAGGACGGCCTTGGCATTCGAGCCTGCCCCGCCGGCGACCGCCTGGTTGACGACCTGCCACTGCGGATTCTTCGAGTTGAACTGATCGATCAGCTTGTTGAGCCCGGTCGCTTCGCCACCGGCGGTCCACCACGAGAAGATTTCCACCTTGGCCGCGCCGGTGCCCGAGCTCGCCCCGGGTGACGCGCTCGACGAGCACGCGCTCAGCGCGATCGCGATCGCACCGAGCAGCGCGAAGCGCGCGCGCACTGTGGTTCGGGTCATTGGTTCCCTCCCTGTTCCCTCGACGGTCACCGGAG
>DASXSA010000244.1:0-6978 GCA_036506235.1 Candidatus Limnocylindrales bacterium
CCCAGGAATACTGGCAGGGGCGTTAGGCTCGGCCGGAATCGTCAGGACGACCGAGAGTCGGTCATGAGCCACACAGTCGAGTTGCTTTGGTTCTCGGGCTGCCCGAACCACCCGGCCGCGCGGGCAATGGTCAGGCAGGTCTTCGCGGAGCTCGCTCCGGGGAGCGCGATCCGTGACGTCGACGCGACGGATCTGGCGACTGCTGCCAGCCTCCGCTTCCCTGGCTCACCGACGATTCGCGTCGATGGCCGCGACATCGACCCGACGCACGTCGATTCGGGCGACTACACGCCGCGATGCCGTCTCTACCGTACGAGCAGCGGCCTGCGCGGCCTGCCGGAACGACGCTGGCTCGAAGACGCACTCCGCGATTTGACCATCGAGCCACCAGGAACGTGAATGAGCCGCCGCCGTGCCCCCGATATCTGGAGCCGCGTGGACAACTCCCGCGCAACGTGTCTCAATGGTCTGATCGCGCGGGAGGTTTCGACGCGCGGACATGCACGGCCACCTCGTCCGCGCCGAGCCACTGGTGGGACCGGCCCGCCTCCGGGGAGTGCAGGAGGGTGCTCGGATGACGCGATTGCGAAGACTCGGCCTGGCGATGGCCGTCACGGGACTGCTCGCAATGCTGCCAGGCGCCGTGCTCGCGGACAGCACAAACCACTCGTATCTGCTGGTAGCCGAGGAAGCGAACATCGGCGTCGCGCCCAGTGGCGACACCATCCACGTCACTTGCGAATCGGGCGAGGGTGTGTGCGGCTCGTTCGCCGTCAATCCCAAGTCGATCGACGCGAGCGGCGAGTTCCAGCACTTCCTGCCCGACGGCAGCCTTTTCGCGCAAGGCACGTGGACTGCGACCCAGCTGATCAGCTACCAGTCCTACGGCTGCGGCGAGGTCTTCGGCCAGCCGATCCCGCCGGATCTGTGCGGTGGTGCGGTCAAGTTCGCGGCCACGTTCAGCACCCCGATCGGAGAGCTGTCCGGGACGATCACGGTCTTCTGCGTCGTCGGCCCGAAAGCGCCAGCCAGCATTGAGCACGCATTCACCGAAGGCGTGACCGTGCTCGTTCCCGGCATCGTGAACTTCAATCACCCGGGTGGCGGCGACAATATCTACGTCCAGACCAGCTGACGGACGGTCGGACGAGAGACAGCATCTCGTCTGCCCATCCCGAAACTAGTCGATCCAGGCCACGTGCCAGACTCGCCATAGGGCGGCCGGATCGCTCAGTGGATCGCCGTGGACGAGGAAGAAGTCAGCGGGACCGCCCTGCCGGATCACGCCAGCTGCGGCCTCGCCCAGCAGGTCGCCGCCGCGCCAGGTCGCAGCCGCAAGTGCCTCCCAGGGTTGAAGCCCTGACCGCACGAGGGCCTCGACCTCCCATGCCAGCTGGTTCGCGCGTAGCGAGCCGCCGCCGAAGTCCGTCCCGCAGGCGATCGCGACCCCCGCCGCGCGAGCAAGTCGCGTGCTCTCCTCGGCCCGCTCGAGTCGGGCCTCGATCTTGTGGCGCCCTTCGTCACTTGCGAAGCGTTCGATCGTGGTCGTCTTCCCGAACGTCAGCCATGAGTGGAAGACGCCGAGGGTCGAGACCAGGAACGTCCCGCGGCGGGCCATCTCCGTACACAGGTCCGCGTCGAGCTCGTCGCCGTGCTCGACGCTGTCGACGCCACCGTTCACCGCGGCCGTCGCCCCGGCCAGATCGCTTGCATGGGCCGTGACTCGAGTGCCGCGAGCGTGGGCGGTCTCGACCACCCGCGCGACTTCGCTCGACGTCCACGGAGAGACGCCGCGCTCAGGTCCGTCGAGGTAGAGCTTCAGCAGGTCGGCGCCATCGTCGAGTTGCGCGACCGCATTCGCCACCAGTTCGTCCGCGTTGCTTGCCTCCACGGTATGGAGCGCCGGGCCAAGCGTGCCGGCCTTGTCGAGCCACGTACCCGCCGCACGCACGTACGGGTAGCCCGGCCGGCCGCGCCACCGATCCCTGACGCCGAGGGCCAGTCCGCGCGTCCGGCCGTCGACTGGATCGACCAGCCGGGGCGAACCGACGTCGCGTGCCCATCGGACGCCTGCCGCCGTCAGCAGACGCCCGTTGTGCTCGGCGACCGCTGCGAGAACCTCTGGGGGATCGTCGATCCGGTCGATCCAGTGCGCGCCGCCTGGCAGGGTGAGGTGGCTATGGCCGTCGACCATGCCCGGGACGATCGTCGACCCGGAGGCATCGATCACCTCCAGGCTTTCGACCGGACCTGGCTCGGGTTCGCCATCGCTCGGGCGGATCCAGCTGATCACCCCTTCCTCCACCAGCACACTGACGCCCAGCTGCAGACGGTCGGAGCGCCCGTCCGCGAGCGCGGCATCGCGGTAGAGGACGCGAGCGGGCGATCGATCTGCGGCCGGCGACGTCACGC
This sequence comes from Candidatus Limnocylindrales bacterium, assembly GCA_036506235.1. Lineage (GTDB taxonomy): Bacteria > Chloroflexota > Limnocylindria > Limnocylindrales > CSP1-4 > CF-16. The sequence goes on from DASXSA010000244.1 coordinate 2,413, forward strand.
GCCAACCTCCTGACCAGGGCTTGGGTGAGCGGGCGGTGGTTCGGGCTTGCGCATGTCCGTAGGCCCCGCCGCGTCATGCCCGTCGGCTTCCTCCGGAAATGCGTCGGGTCGCCCGAGCTCCTGGCTGATCAGCTCGCGCGAGACCCGGCGCGCGATGTCTGCCACCCGTTCATCGAAGTCGGTGGCAGCCACGCTGGGTGTGGGTGCCGGGGCTGCCGGGCGGAAGCGTTCGCCCGCCACCGTCTCGAGTCGCTGCTTGATCGGCGTGAACGAGGTCGCGAGAACGAGCGTGGTGAGGACGAGGGCCGTGTCCGACGATTCGCCCGTGACACCCACGAAGAAGGCGGTGAACAACCGGATCGAGGCGGCATACACCCCAGCCAGGATCGCGGTCAGGCTCCCGTACACGAACGTCCGCCCGATGAGACGGTCGATGTCGTAGAGGCGATAGCGGGTGATCGCGATCAGCGCGGCCACCGGAACCGTGATCGCGGTTGCCGTGAAGAGCATCCACGCGAGGTCGGCCAGGCTTGAGGTGCTGGTCGCGAGCAAGCCTCCGAGGATGATCTCGATGGAGCCCGCCACGGCGAACAGCCCCGAGGCCCAGGCGAACCATTTCAGCTGTTCGCGCTCGACAGGGCCGGCGCGCAGGTAGCGCAGCCGCATCGACCAGGCCCCGAGGATGGTGAGCAACGCGAGGAAGCCGAGGAGAAGCGGCGTCAGCGTCGTCGCGACCGATCCGAGCCACCCCTCGAGCGGATGCGGGTTGGCGATGAACGCGAAGAACACGAGTGTCCCGGGGATCGCCGCGAGGCAGACGACGAGGAGGATCCCGGCGCCAATCGTCGCGCTCAGCACATAGCGCCACGACCGATCAACGAAGTGCCCGTCCGGAAACAGGAGTACGAGCGACGTCGTGAGCAGGAACCACGCCGACGGCAGCAACCCGTTCGCGAGCCACGCGACCTCGCCGGGATCGACCGGGCCCGGGGCGGTTCCGCGTGCCGCGGCGAGGAGTGCGTACGCCCAGGCGAGGTTGCTGATCCCAGCGACGAGGCCGATGCCCAGGAACAGCCACCCGATCACCAGGCGCGGCATGCGCACGATCAGGGACAGGCCGACCGACGCATACACGATCGCGACGGCGACGGCAGCGAGATAGGAGAAGATCGTTTGGGGGACGATCGAGCGACCGGTCGCCTGCTCGGCGATGCCGTACGTCAGCCCAAGGATCGCCGCGCCGACCGCGACGACCCACAGGACCCAGGCGGTCGCCTTTGCGAAGCGCAGGTTTGCCAAGCGGTCCTTCGAGGAAACTGCGACCACGCCTCAATGATGCGACTTCGGCGTCAAGGAGCCACGGCCCCCGCCCGCGGATCAGACGGGCTCGAGCGGCTCCCGATGGCCAAACGTCGGCTGTGCGCCCCGCGGCTGCGCCGCCCACCGTGCGGCGTTCGCAATCACTCGCCGGACGTTTGCATCGAAGTACGTCGGGTAGCTCTCGTGGCCGGGTTGGAAGTAGAAGATCCGGCCGCGGCCGCGCTCGAAGCAGCAGCCGCTCCGGAAGACCTCGCCGCCGGGGAACCAGCTCACGAAGACGAGCCGATCGGGCGCAGGGATATCGAAGTGCTCCCCGTACATCTCTTCGTGGTCGACGACGAACGATTCTCCGAGCCCATGGGCGATGGGATGCGCCGGATCGACGACCCAGACGCGCTGGTGCTCGGCGGCCTCTCGCCATTTCAGGTCGCAGCTGGTGCCCATCAGCCGGCGGAAGATCTTCGAGTGGTGGCCGGAGTGCAGGACCACGAGCCCCATACCGGTCAGCACGCGCTGCTGGACGCGCTCCACGATCTCGTCACGCACCTCGCCGTGGGCGGCGTGTCCCCACCAGGTGAGGACATCGGTCGCGGCCAGGACCTCGTCGGTCAGCCCATGTTCGGGCTCGTCGAGGGTTGCGACCCGGACCTCGAATCCGGCCTGTGTCAGACCCTCCGCGAGCGGCGCATGGATTCCGTCGGGATAGACCGCGCGAACCCTGTCGTCGGAGCGTTCCTGGCGGTATTCGTTCCAGATGGTGACGCGCGCCATCAGCCGGTGGGCTCGAATCCCAGCCGTGGCGCGAACCGGGGTGCGGGCGCGCCGAGCTCGTCGCGCGGCAAGGGCGGCTCGTCGAACGGACTGCTGGTGGGATTCGTGATGACCGCGCCGGCGCGGGCGGCGGAATCGCGGATCGCGTCCCACAGCTGCGCCATCCGAAGTCCGACTTCCGGGGGGCTGGGGTTGGGGAGCTGACCCACGCGAACCTTCAGGAACTGCTCCCAGACACCGCCGGCCGCTCGCGGGCGCACGCGCTGCATCCGGTCGGTGCCGGCTCGCTGCAGCTCGAGGCCTTCGCCCCAGATGCCCGTGCGCAGGATGGCCTTGGTGGTGAACACCCGGATGTCGGACTGGCACGAGGGAATGGCGCTGCCGCAGGCGTTCATCGTCACGAGCGCCCCGGATGCGAGGCGCGCCATGACGACGGCCCTGATCTCGACCGGATGACCGTCGTCCTCCAGCCACGCGGCGACCTGGCTGAACGGCTCGCCCGCGATGTCCGAGACCGTGTTCAGCATGTGCGCCCCGGTATCGAACAGGAACCCCCCGCCCGACGCGTGGGGGTCCTGACGCCAGCTTCCCGCGGTCCGGGCCGCCCAGTCCTGCCACGCGACGGCGTTGATGTTGAGAACGGAGCCCAGCTCGCCGGAGCGCAGCAGCCGCGAAGCCTCGCGGACGTGCGGCGAGAGGCTGCCCTGGAAGGCGACGACCACCAGGCGTCCGGTTCGGTCGCGGGTGGCGATCAGGGCCTTTGCCTCGTCGGCCGTCATGACCATTGGCTTCTCGAGGACGACGTCGAGACCGGCTTCGAGACAGGCAGTCGCCTGGCTGAAGTGCAGGACGTGCGGGGTGACGATGAAGACTGCGTCGAGGCGGCTCGCGAACCGCTGGATGAACCGCCGCCAGTCCGGCTCGTTCGGCGGCACCGGGAGGCGGCGGCGGCGGAACTCCGCGGCAGCGGCGTCGTACGCGCGGGTCGACGGCTCGCAGATCGCGGCGACCTGCGTGTCGCCTCGCTCGAGAATGACGTCGAGATGGTGCCGGGCCATCGAGCCCATCCCGATGAATCCGAGTCGGGTGCGAACCGTGTCGCGCTTCATTACTGCGAGCATCGCCAACCAGCGTGCCCGATAAATCCACTCCGAGGTACTAGGGCGAATGGCCGATCCGACGGCCAGGCGTGAGCATGTCGCCCGCCTGAGTAGACTGGCCGGGCCATGGCCGAACCGCTGGCCTCCTCAGCCGCCGAACCGTTGATTGCATCACGCGCCGAACCCCTGGCCGCGACAGCCTCCCTGAGTCGTCAGGAGACCGCCGCGCGTGTTCTCGCGCTCCGTGATGGGACGGTCGTGGAGCGTGAGGATCGGCTCGTCGGCGAGGAGCCGCTCGAAATCAAGGCCGCGGGGCCGGCGCAGGAGCCGGTTGCCGTGGCGGTCACCATGCGCACGCCGGGGCACGAGGCCGAGCTCGCGGTCGGCTTCCTGCGCACGGAAGGGCTAATCGACCCCGAGGAAGTTGCCGGTGTTGAGTTCGGGGACCCCGGTACGCTCGCGCAGCCGGACGACACTCTGATCGTCCGCCTCGGCCGGCCGTTTGACGCATCGCGCGTCGCGGAACGCCACTTCGTCGCCACGGCGAGCTGCGGGATCTGCGGAAAGGCGTCGCTCGACGAGGTCGCCGTCCGTTGCGACCCGATACCCGTTGGCTCGCGGGTCGTGGACGCGGAAACCATCCTCGGCCTGCCGCGCACGCTCCGGGATGCGCAGGCGGTCTTCGAGACGACGGGCGGCCTCCACGCCGCCGGACTGTTCGACCTCGACGGACACCTCGTCGCCCTGCGCGAAGACGTCGGCCGGCACAACGCCCTGGACAAGCTCGTCGGCTCGCAGCTCCTGGCCGGCATGCTCCCGTTGAGCGATCGAATCCTCCTCGTCAGCGGCCGTGTGAGCTTCGAGATCGTGCAGAAGGCCGCCGTCGCCGGCGTTCCGATCCTTGCCGCGATCTCGGCGCCGTCGGACCTCGCGGTCGATGCCGCGCAGCGGCTCGGCCAGACGTTGATCGGCTTCGTGCGCGGGGCGGGCTTCAACGTCTACGCCCATCCAGCCCGGGTGGCACTTCCGGCGCGATGACGGCCGCAGAGCCTGCGCGCGGCCGCTTCAAGGGCCGCCGGCGCCCCAAACCGAGCCTGTGGGTCAGCGCGGTTCCGTATGGCATCGGCGAGACGAAGCCGAACCACTACCTGGAGATGCTGCGCACAGCCTGGGAGAACAAGCGGCATCCGCTGTACGCGTGGCGGATCCTCTCGAAAGGCGTCTGTGACGGCTGCGCGCTCGGTGTCGCTGGCTTCTCGGACTGGACGATCGACGGCGTCCACCTGTGCACAACGCGCCTGAACCTGCTCAAGGTCAACACGATGAGCGCCCTCGATCCGAGGGTCCTTGCCGATGTCGGTGCCCTGCGCGATCG
>DASXSA010000245.1:0-12764 GCA_036506235.1 Candidatus Limnocylindrales bacterium
GGGCTGCTGTCGCTGGCGCTGATCGGGCCGGCGGCTTACCTGCTCTGGGCGGTTGCCGTGGAATCCGCCGACGAATCCATCACCGAGCTCACCCGCCAGCTGACGCGGGCAGGCGGTGCGTTCGGCATCACCGCGATCATCGCCTCTGCGGGTTTCGTGGCGATCAGCGTTGAGAGCCAAGCTCTCGCGATCGGAACGCTCGCGGGCCGGGTGGCCGGCCAGCCCCTGGCGCTGCACGAGGCTTTGCGACGGTCGCGCCAGGTCTTCTGGCGAATCATTCGCGCGCGCATCCTCGTGACGGCTCCGCTCGTCGTCCTGGACCTGCTTCTCTTCCGTGGCCCGTGGACGTTTCCTGCCGCCGTGGCGTGGGCGTTTGTGACCGCGCCGTTCGTCTACTGGCCGACCGGGATCGTCATCGGCGATGTTCCTGCAGTCGAGTCGCTTCGCCGCTCGGTGACGATGGCGCGCGTTCGCTGGAAGACAGCGTTCCTGCTCGCGGGATTTTCCTTGCTGGCAGACTTCCTGTCCTTCTTCGGGATCGGCGTCGGCGAGGACCTCCTCGCACGGATCGCCACGCCACTCGGTCTCGGCCCGGAAGGTGGCGCGGTTGCCGTCGCGGCCACGACGGTCGTGATCGGCGCGCTCATCCTCGCGCTCGGATCGCTGATCCTGACCGTCTCCGCGATCTCGAACGCCCCGCAGGTCGTGGCTTTCCTGGCGCTCACGCGCTACGGAGGTGGGCTCGATCGGGCGCGTGATCCCGTCCTCGTGGCGCCGGCGCCAGGCGAAGAGGCAGCTGACCAGCCACCGCGCAGTCCGCCCCGGCTGCGGACCGGCTTTCGGTGGGTCACGTGGCCGATGCGGGTCGGCATCGTGGTGGCGCTGGCGGCCATGGCCATCGGGCTCTACGAGGTCGTTCGCGTCTAGAAGGCGCAGGAGATTGGGAGCCGACGCGGCGGATCGCTAGTCAATCCCCAGCTCGGTGAGACGGTCGTCGTCGATCCCGAGATGGTGCGCCAGCTCATGGAGCACCGTTCGGCGGACCTCGTCCTCGAGGTCGGCGTCCGACGTGAAGTCCTCCAGCAATGGAACGCGGAACAGGGTGATCTTGTTCGGGAAGGGGACGAGGTCCGCGCCCCAGTCCGTCCTCGGAGTGCCTTCGTACAGGCCATACAGGTCGTAGGCATCGATGTCGCGGCCGCGCTCGCCCAGCGACAGCTGGTCGCGCGACGGCCAGTCCTCGATGACGATCGCGACATCCTCGAGTGCCCGGTCGAACGGAGGCGGGATCCCTTCGAGCGCCCGCTGGACCAGGGCCTCGAAGCGATCGCTCGGTCGGAGCGAACGGCGTGCCCGGGATGCGAGCCTCGAGCCGCGGCGGCGCTTCACCATCTCGTTCGTATCCTACGGGTGGATGGCCGGCCAACCCGAACGGGACGCATTTCCAGCGCTGGACCTCGATCTGTCGGCCGTGCCGGCAGCCGATCCGGACGCGGCGCCCGAGGGCTTCGTGGTGGAAGTCGCGCCGGGCGAGCGAATCCACTTCCTCGACTGGGACGGCCCCTCGGGGGCCGCGCCGGGGCCCGCCGTCCGGCAACGCGACGCGCCCGTTCTGCTGATCCACGGCCTCGCGCAGACCGCGTGGATCTGGACGCCGGTCGCACGCCGCCTGCGGGCGAGGAGCCGAGTCGTTGCGATGGACCTGCGCGGGCACGGCCTCTCCGATTCGCCAACACACGGGTACGAACCGCGCCAGCTGGCCGAGGACGCGATCGCGGTTGCGGACGGTGCTGACCTCTTCGCGGGTTCGGATTCGGCGATCGTGCTGGCGGGCCACGGCGCAGGAGCCATGGTCGCGGCATGGACGGCCGCCGAGCTGGCGGAACGCTGCGCCGGGCTCGTGCTGGTCGACGGCGGCTGGGAGGCGCTGCCCGAAACGACCGACCTCGATCCGGAGGAGTTCCTGCGCTCGCTCGAGGAACCACCCGAGGTGCTCCGCTCGATGACGAGCTTCCTGGCCGACCGGGCGGGCTTCGATCGCGCGACATGGAACGCGGACCAGGAGCAGGCCGCGCGCGCAACCGTCATCGAGGTTCCGGCCGGAAAGGTCGTGCCTGGTGTTCGGCCGCATGCGCTCGAGGGTCTCGCCCGGGCGATATTCGACTACCGGCCCGAGGAGTCACTCGGGCGCGTGGCTGCCCCGATCGCCGCCCTCATGGCGAGCGACGACGAGCTCGGCCGCCGGGCGGCGGCCATGGGCAGGCTCCAGGGTGCCCGTCGAACCGCGAGGCTCCCTGAGATCCCGGTCGCCAGCTTCCCGGGCGAGGGGCACAACCTGATGCGCTATCGCCCGGCCGAGGTCACCGCCGCCATCCTGCAGGTCGAGCGCCTGGCCCGCCCAGGCGCGCTCGAACGGCAGGCCTGAATGGCGCTCGGCGCTACCATCGGCACGAACAGGAGCCGTACAGATGCCCTCGTTGCCACCCCACGTAAAGCGGATCGTCGACGAGATCGAGACCGAGATCGGTGAGCTGCCGGCCGACACCGACGGCCGGCTCAGCCGCCCCGATGCCGAGGCCTTGGCCGCCGCGGCGATCGAGGGCGCCACGCCCCATCCGGCGGGGGCCGCGGCAGATCGCGTCGAGGAGGCAGTCCGCCAGATCCTGGTCGAGATCGGCGAGGACCCTGATCGCCCGGGCCTCATCGGGACCCCGGAGCGGGTCCACCGCATGTACACGGAGCTCACGGCGGGCTACCAGGTCGACCCCGAGCGCCTCGTGAACGACGCGATCTTCGACGTCGATTACAGCGAGATGGTCGTCGTCAAGGACATCCCGTTCTACTCCCTGTGCGAGCACCATCTGCTTCCGTTCTTCGGCGCGGCCGGGGTTGCCTACATCCCCCGCGGGCGCGTGCTGGGCCTCTCCAAGATCCCGCGCATCGTGGAGATGTTCGGCCGCCGCCTGCAGGTCCAGGAGCGGCTGACGCAGCAGATCGCCGACTTCCTCATGGAACGCCTCGACCCGAAGGGCGTGGGCGTGGTGATCGAGGCGACCCACCTGTGCGCGGTCATGCGCGGCGTCCGAAAGCCGGGCACCGTGATGACGACTTCGGCGGTGCTCGGGCTGTTTCGCGCGAACGACAAGACGCGCGCGGAGTTCTTCGCCCACCTCGAGAGGAAAGCGCCCGGCGCCTGACCTCGCCAAGACGTCGCCTGCAGTTCGCCCGATCGGACGCCTGCTTCAGTCGTTCGTGCGACGCCTACAATCGCCGGCATGCCGGACCACCCGATCAAGGTCCTCATCGCCAAGCCGGGCCTGGACGGTCACGACCGCGGCGCAAAGGTGCTCGCGCGCGGCTTGCGGGACGAGGGGTTCGAGGTCGTCTACACCGGCCTGCGACAGACGCCGGAGATGATCGCCACGGCGGCGCTGCAGGAGGACGTGGACGTGGTCGGCCTGTCGATCCTGTCCGGCGCGCACATGACACTGCTGCCGCGGATCTGCAAGCTACTGCGTGACGAGGGGTTGGACGACGTCCTGATCACGGCAGGCGGGATCATCCCCGACGACGACGTCCCTGCGCTCAAGGACGCCGGCATTGCGGAGGTGTTCGGCCCCGGCACGACGATCCGCGAGGTCGCCGACTACCTGCGCGCCAACGCCCACCCGCGCGACTAGGGTGGGGGAGCCAGGCCCCGAACCCGCCGCCAGAGGCCGGGAGCTCGCGGACGGCGCGCGGGCGGGCGATCGTCGCGCTACGGCCCGGCTCCTCACCGCCATCGAGAACCGGACGCCCGTTGCCGAAGCCGCCCTGCGCATCCTCTACCCGCAGGCCGGGCAGGCTCACATCGTCGGCATCACCGGGCCGCCAGGCTCGGGAAAATCCACACTCGTTTCGGCGCTGATCGCCAACGTGCGCGAGGCGGGGCGGCCGGTCGCGGTGATCGCCGTGGATCCTTCGAGTCCAATCACCGGTGGGGCGCTGCTCGGCGATCGCGTGCGGATGCAGGCACACGCCGGCGATCGAGACGTCTTCATCCGATCGATGGCCGCACGAGGGCACGCCGGTGGACTTGCCTCGGCAACGGGCGCAGCAGCGGCCGTTCTCGATGCGTGCGGGTTCGACCTGATCCTGATCGAGACGGTAGGTACAGGGCAAAGCGAGGTGGAGGTCGCGGCAGCAGCCGACACCACCGTCGTGCTCGAAGCGCCCGAGATGGGCGACGAGGTCCAGGCGATCAAGGCCGGCCTTCTCGAGGTCGCCGACATCGTGGTGGTCAACAAGGGCGACCGCCCAGGGGCGCAGCGGACGGCGGCCCAGCTGCGGGCAATGCTGGTGGCAATCGCGCCGCGATCCGGGAACGAGGATGAACGGCCACGACCGAAGCGCCCCGAGGTGCTGCTCACGACGGCCTCCACCGGCGACGGCGTGGGCGAACTCCTGGCCGTGCTCGACCGACATCGACCGACCGACCACGACTCCGACAGTGCGCCCGCGCGACTTGCGCGCGCCGAGGCCCAGGTCTGGGCGATCGCCGGCGACCGCGTGCGCGCGCGCCTCCACGACGATCGCCACCGCGCGGCCACGGAGGCAACGCTGCGCGCTGTCGCCGACCACGAGCTCGACCCCTACGCGGCGGCCGATCGGCTCCTCGGCGAGGTGCAGTAGCCGAACGTGGAATCGAAGCGCCGGCGGCCCGAAGGCCGCCGGCGCCTGGTCTGCGAGGGTTGCTTATCCGGCCGAGCTACTGCCGACCCACTACTGGGACACTGCGCTCAGCGCGTTCACCTGGCCGTGCCCGTTGAAGCTATTGAAGCCGATCCCGCCGGTGCAAACCTGCGGCGCGTGGTTATCGAACGCCGGGAACGCGACGTAGTTCACCGGTGAGCTGTAGCTGGCAGGGCAGGGGATCGGGTCGGCGGTATTGATGATCGCCGCCCGGACCGCGCCCGGTGACCAGCCCGGATGCTGGCTACGGATCAACGCGGCCACACCGGCAACGTGGGGGGACGCCATTGACGTGCCCTGCAGGTACGCGTAGCTCGCGCACGGGCTCACCGAGCAGTCGAACACCGAGAGGCTGCCGCCCGGATTGAGGGCCGCCGGGTAGGTCGAAAGCACGCGGCCGTTCACCGCGGCCGCGGTGACCTGGAAGCGGCGATCTCCACCCGGTGCCACGACGTCGGCCGTGCCGACCCCGTAGCTGGAGTAGTACGTCTTGTACTGGAGGTTGCCGTTGCCGGTCACGCCGATGACGCCCGGCACCTCGACCGGCACCACGGCGCACGCGTTGGTGATATCGCGAAGGACTGGCGTCGTGTCGTCGGGGCTGGTCCTGTCCTCGGTTGGATGGGCCAGGTCGTCCGACTGGTTGCCCTCCGCGGCGACGACGACCGTCCCGCGCTGCTGCGCGTAGCGGATCGCCCGCTGCTCGGCCGAGAAGATCGCCTTCTGCTCGGGATCGTTCTTGCAGTTGAACAGCCACGGATCGGCGAAGTAGCTGTTGTTCGTGACGCCGATGCCGTGGGATCCGGCCCACATGAACGCACAGACGACCGCCTCCGGGAAGAAGAAGCCGTCGGCGTTGCCGGCCTTGATCCCGGCGATCTTCACGTTGGGCGCAACGCCTACGATGCCGAGGCCGTTCGCCGCCGCGGCGATGGTCCCGGCCGTGTGGGTGCCGTGGCCGTTGTCGTCATTGGCAGCAACCTTGCCCTGGACGGCCGTGCCAGTTACGCAGTTCGCGCTGTTGGCGTCATCCACGTTCGGGGCGAGGTCCGGGTGCGTGTAGTCCAGGCCCGTGTCGATGTCGCCCACGATCACACTGGAGCTGCCGCCGGTGATCGCGTGGGCCTGCGGAGTCTTGATCTGGGTCATGTCCCACTGCAGGCCGAACAGATTTTCGCCCGAGTCGGTCGCCGGCGAGTCGACTGTGGTTGCGGTCCCACCGGCCGTGGCAAGGTCCTCGTCCCGCAGCCGGACGGCCGTATTCGCCGTCGCTGCGACGGCAGCGATCCGACTGTCACCCGACAGGCTCGACTTGAACGTCTCGCTGCTCGACCTGGCTACGGCGACGCCGATCGCCCCGTAGCTCGCGACCAGGGTGCCGCCGGCGCTCCTGACCGCCGCCCCGACGTCGGCAGGTACCGACTGGGATTTGTAGACCACGAGATAGGTGGCCGATTGCCCTGCACCGAGCGTTGTCGGGGCTGACAGCACGAGGCCGCCGAGCAATCCTGCGGCGGCCAGCAAGGGCAGGGCGCGACGAACCGGCATTCGCATGCTGGGTCCTCCCATCCAAACTCCCCGGGGAAACTGTGGCTTCAGCCTAACTCCGCTTGCCGGCACTTCCGCGTCACAAGCGCGTGACAATTCCGGGTCCACCAGGCGGGCAACATGCGAGGGGCTAGGCTTCAGGGGTGCCGATCGAACGAGTCTTCGTGGCGGGCGCGGGCCTCATGGGCCATGGCATCGCCCAGGTGCACGCTGCGATCGGGAAGCGGGTGACGCTGTACGAACCCGATCTCGGACGTGCGGAAGCTGGCATGCAGCGCATCGCCACGAACCTCGACCGCTCGGTGAGCAAGGGCCGGATCACGGCCGAGGACCGCGAGGCTCAGCTGGCCCTGATCAGGCCCACGGCGGATCCCGCGACCGTTCGCGACGCCGACCTCGTCGTGGAGGCGGTGTTCGAGGACCTCAAGGTCAAGGCCGACCTCTGGCGCCAGCTTGACGGCATTGCGCCGGACCGAACGCTCTTCGCCACGAACACAAGCTCGATCTCGATCGACCGCCTGGCGGATGCAGTCCAGCCAGCGCGACGAGCGCAGTTCGTCGGCATGCATTTCTTCAGCCCTGTACCAGTGATGCCGCTCGTCGAGGTCATTCGCGGAAGCGCGACGTCCGATACAACCGCGGAGGCGATCCGCGGGCTCGCCGCCGAGCTCGGCAAGCAGGTCATCGTGTCGTCCGATCACCCGGGCTTCATCGTCAACCGTATCCTCATGCCGTTCCTCGGGGAAGCGATGCGCGCGTATGAGCAGGGCGTCGGGACCGCCGAGGACATCGACGCCGGGGCGCGGGTCGGCCTCAACCATCCGATGGGCCCGCTCGAGCTGGCCGACTTCATCGGGCTCGATGTCTGCCTGGGAATCATGAAGGTGCTGGACGAGGGCCTCGGCGGCGAGCAGTTCGCACCACCGAAGGTGCTCCAAGACCTCGTCGCTGCGGGGCATCTCGGCCAGAAGACGGGGGGCGGCTTCTACAGCTACCCCCGCTGAGAGGCCACGCCTCAACCGCAGGGTCCCAAGTGCCCTCTCTAATCTGCTGGCGCTGGAAGCTTCGGCCACCGTTCTTCGAGATCGCCATAGCAATCGTGCGAGGCCATCGCCCGAATCCAGATGAACGTTTCGGCGGACACCGACGCCATACCCTATTGAGTACGGCCAATCTGGCCATGCGGCAGGCGAGGCGATCGTGGATCAACGAGTGCTCATCGAGCGAGCGAAGCGGGGCGATCATGACGCTTTTGCTGCGGGCTCGCAGCTTCCTCGATTTGGCAGTACTCCGGGCCCGCATAATGGCCGGACGTCACCAGGAGGCTGGCATGGACCCGGCCCTCATAGAGCGCGCATCCATGTGACCCGGTGGCGGTCATGAGGAAGTTGCCCGCCTGGGTTGGCGTCTTCCTGTCAGCCGGCTTGGCTTTTGCCTGTGGACCTTCAGCCGGGCCGACGATCATCGCGACGCCGACTGCCATCGTGACGCCGACTGCAATTGCCGCGAGCGCGCCACCGAGCGCTGAAGCATCGCCTGTGGCCGCTGTGCGGGTCCCAGCGATTCCCGCGGGCAGCGGAACATGGGGACCGTATGGAGGAACGGCGGTCACGGTCGGCGGCGTTTACTTCATCGACCTCGGGGGCTTGCGCTACACCTTCACGGTCCCGACGTCGGGGTGGTGGACGAATGACTACGGCGATTGGCTGGCCGTGGGGAAGGTCCACGGCGATAAGGGTCCCATGACCCGCCTGTTCATTAACGCCAATGACATCGGTGATGACCCTGGAGAGGTGTCCACCGATGCGTGCCATTGGATGGGCAGTGAGTCCATTCCGGGAGCAACGGTCGACGACCTCGTGGCCGCCTGGGCGGCCGTCGACGGCTTCGAGTCATCCGAGCCATCCGAGACGACTGTCGGCGGCTACCGCGGCAAACATCTGCGGCTGACGGTGCCCGCTGACGTAAACATGGCCGACTGCGACAACGGCCAGTATTTCGGCGTCGGCGGCTTCTGGGATATTCAGCCAGGCCAGGTCCAGGACATCTGGGTCTTCGACGCCGATGGCGTCCGCCGCGTGATCTGGTCCGCGTTCGACGGGAATACGCCGGCCGAGGCACAAGCCGACCTGACCCAGCTGATCAACTCGCTTCAGATCGAAAAGGTCGCCTCGTAGCACGTGCAGCGCTGGTCGGTCGACGCATCCCGGTGTCGATCGAGACGGTGCGTGGTGGGTACCCGTGCTGGCGACGGGCGCCCGCACTCTGGCGCGCTGACCGTCCCAGATCGTGAACCTCCCGGATTAGGTGACGGTCCCCCGGCGCTAACCGAGCGGCTCGGTCGCGGCCCCCTCGACCTCGACTTCGGCCAGCAGCTGGCGCACCGCCCGCGTCACCGTTTCGATGTCGAACGGCTTGGCCAGGAGTCCCACATGCCGGTCCAAGGCGAACGCCCGCAGTTCGGGATTGAGCACGTCCCCGCTCATGAACACGAAGCGGCGGGCGAGCTCCGGGCGAATATCCGCGATCGCATCGTGCACCTCCGTGCCGTACATGCCGGCCATCCGGTGATCGCACATCACGAGGTCGAATCGTTCGCGCCGCACGCGCTCGATGGCCTCCTGCCCGTCGGCCACAACCACCGGATCCATTCCGGCCACGTCGAGCGCTTTCTGGAGGATGGCCCGGATTGCCGGCTCGTCGTCCAGCACCAGGACGCGTGGCCTGCGCGTTTCGACCGGCCGGAGGTATCCGTCGTCACGCGAACGGACGGGATGCCGGAGTGCGTCGACGCGTGCGCGACCGTCCATCGGCTGGGGGACACCGGCAGGCCAGGGCATGCGTTCATCGGTCGGCGCTGCCGCCGTGACCGGAATCTCCAGCACGAACGACGAGCCGCCGCCGGTCGGTTCCTCGAACCACAGCCTGCCCTGGTGGGCGGCCACGATGCCGAAGGACACGGACAGGCCGAGCCCGGTGCCAGTGCCCGGCTCCTTGGTCGTGAAGAACGGCACGAACAGGCGGGAACGCAGCGACCTCGGGACGCCAGGGCCGGTATCGCGGATCTCGAGGCGAACCCGGTCGCGACCGTCCTCAGGCCGTGAGTCGTCTCCCCGGACCGCGTCGGCGCGGATGTCGATGCGACCCGGGACGCCGGTTCCCTGGATAGCCTGAATGGCGTTGAGCGTCAGGTTGAGGAGGACCTGCTGCATCTGGGCGCGATCGACTTCGACTGGCGGCAGGTCGGGCGGTATCGAGACGCGCACGTCGATCTGGCCGGCGGCGATCGCGTACGACTGGAGTCCGAGCACGCTCTCGACGAGCGCCCGGATGCCGGTGGGATGCCGCTCCGGCGGTCGCTGTCGCGCGAAGTCGAGCAGGTTCTGCACGATGCGCCGCGTGCGGTCGGCCTCCTGCGCGAGGAGCTGCGCCTCGTGGCGCATGTCCTCCGGAAGCCGCTTGCTGCTGCTGATCAGCTGCGAGTAGCCGATCACGGCGGCGAGCGGGTTGTTCAGCTCGTGCGCGACCCCGGAGACGAGCTGGCCCATCGCCTCCATCTTCTGGGCCTGCAGCAGCTCGGCCTGCAGGCGTTCGACCGTGGTGAGGTCGCGGATCAGCACGATGCTACGTGGCTCGCCCGCGATGTCGACGCGTGTGAGCGTGATCTCGGCGGGGAAGCTCGTGCCATCGGGCCGTACGCCGATGGAGTGGAAGTGGGTCCGTCCCTGTCGACGCTCGACGTCCCGTCGGCTCAGGCGGTCGCCGATGGGCGCCATCGTCAGCTCATCTGCCCGGCGGCCAAGCAGGTCCTGCCGCGTGGTGCGGAACTGGGCGGTCGCGGCGGCATTCGCGTCGAGGATCTGCCGTGCCCGCCCGATCAGGAGGAGCGGCTCGGGCGACTCCTCGAACAGGGTGCGGTAGCGCTCCTCCGAGACGACCAAACGGGACCGAAGCTGCCGCTCTTCTTCGTACTCGGCCGCCAGCACGTCGACCAGGCGCGCGTTCTCGAGGGCGTTGGCCACGTGCGCAGCGGCCTGGAGAAGGAGACCGTCGGACATTTCGGCGGTGGTGTCGGGTCCCCAGCCGAGTCCGATGAGGCCACTCAGCTCGCCGTGGACGCGCAGCCCGACGAGCCGCAGGCGCTCGATCCCCAGCTCGCGGAGCGCTCCGCGGACCTCCGGCCGCAGCGGAGCCTGGTCGAGGTCGGCGGACACGACTGCGCCCACCGGGCGGAGCGCCCGGAGCAGCGGTGAGTCCGGAAGCGCCAGTCCGAGCACGAGCTCGCTCAACTCCGGGGTCAGCCCATGGCCGGCCTCGATCACATAGCCCCGCTCGGTGGCGGTGAGGATAATCGCGATCGCGGCGTCGGTCGCCCGGCACAGCCGCTCGACCGCGTCCTGGGCGATCAGTTCCCGCGGTCGTGAGCCGCCTGTCACCGCGCCGAGCATGCTGAGCCCGGTCAGCTCCTCTTCGAGCCGGGCCGCGGCGGTGACGTCGCGGAGCACCAGGACCTGGCCGGAGGTATCGGCGACGGGGGCGGCGGACGCTTCGACGACCATCGCCTGGTTCGCGCGAGCCCCACGGGAAGGGCGCACAGTGATCCGGCCGCGCCAGGCTGCCTGGCCCGACGTTTTGGACTTGAGTTCCGGCGAGTTCGCGAGCTGGTGGAACGTTCGGCCGATCGCCTTACCCGCGGGAATGCCAAGCAGGCGCTCCGCGGCGGCGTTCCAGGCACGGATTCGGCCGGGACCGTCGAGCACCACGATGGCGTCGGCTGCGCCTGCCAGAGCTGGGTCCATCCCCGAGTGGCTGTGCGCCGACGTGGCCGATTGGTTCTTCTTCGAACCGGCATCGGGCGGCCGCCGGCCACGGTCGGGCGGAAGCACCCCCGTATCGTACGCTCGCCGTCCCGCCTCGCGGCCGCCCCGACGCAGGGACGCGAAGGGGGCCCGGTGTAGACTCGAAACGTGGATGGAAACGGCGATCGAAGCGGCCGTGTCTACCTCGTGTCGGCCGTCAGGACGCCGATCGGCAAGTTCGGCGGAGCGCTCTCCACGACGCCCGCCACGACCCTTGGTGGAGTGGCGATCCGGGCCGCCGTCGAGCGATCCGGCCTCCCCGAAGGCACCCCGATCGACGACGTCCTCATGGGCCAGGTCCTTCAGGCCGGCGTCGGCCAGGCGCCGGCACGCCAGGCGGCCCTCAAGGCCGGCCTTCCGGCGAGCACCAGCGCGACGACCATCAACCGCGTCTGCGGCTCAGGACTGAAGTCGATCATGCTCGCGGCCGCCGAGATCAAGGCGGGCGATGCCGAGGTCGTGGTCGCGGGCGGCATGGAAAGCATGAACCTGGCGCCGTACCTGCTGCCAAACGCCCGCTTCGGCTACCGGCTCGGGGACGGCCAGGTCGTCGACTCGACCGTGCACGACGGCCTGTGGTGTTCGGTGGAGGAGTGCCACATGGGCACCCACGCAGAGCGGGTCGCGATCAAGGACCACGTGACCCGCGCGGAGCAGGACGCGTTCGCGCTGCAGTCGCATCAGCGGGCCGTCGCCGCCATCGACGACGGCCGCTTCAAGGACGAGATCGTGCCCCTCGTAGCGCTGGACGCAAAGGGCCACGAGACCACGGTTGACACGGACGAGGGGCCGCGCCGCGACACGACGCTCGAAGCGCTCGCACGTCTCAAGCCGGTCTTCGCGCTGCCGTCGGTCGAGTCGGGCGATCGCGGCGACGCGACCGAGGGCACAGTAACGGCCGGCAACGCACCGGGCATCACCGACGGGGCGGCTGCGACCGTGGTCGTCAGCGAGCGGGCCGTCGAGCGCTTCGGCCTTCAGCCCCTGGCACGCGTCGTTGGCTACGCCCAGGCGGAGGTCGAGCCGAAGTGGCTGTTCCTGGCTCCGGTGACGGGCGTCCGCCAGCTGCTCGATCGAGTGGAGCTTCCGATCGAGGCCTTCGACCTCATCGAGATCAACGAGGCCTTCGCCGCGCAGACGCTGGCCGACGGCAGGGAGCTCGGGTTCGACTGGGAGAAGGTCAACGTCAACGGCGGCGCGATCGCGCTCGGCCACCCCATCGGGGCGTCAGGAGCGCGCATCGTCGCGACGCTCCTCCACGAGCTCGAGCGACGCGAAGGGCGCTACGGCCTTGCGACCCTCTGCCTGGGCGGTGGCGGGTCGGTGGCGATGGCCTTCGAGCGCGTCGCCTGAAGCGCGACCTCTGCGAGGACGCATCGCCACCACAGCCGGCCGATGAGATGACCGAGACAATTCAGACGACCACAACCGAGTCACGTCCAGAGGCCACCACCTACAACCTGTTCATTGCCGGTGAATGGGTTCCGTCGGAGTCGGGCCGCACCTTCGAGAGCCGCAACCCCGCGGACACGCGCGACCTGATCGGTCATTTCCAAAGCGGCACACCGGCAGACGTTGCGCGCGCGATCCGGGCCGCGGATGTCGCCGGTGGGCTCTGGCGGCGGA
>DASXSA010000246.1:0-2414 GCA_036506235.1 Candidatus Limnocylindrales bacterium
GGTCGGACAGGTCGTACACGTCGTGGATGTCGTGGCTGATCAGGAAGATCCCGAGCCCTTCCTCCCGCAGCTGCTTGATGAGGTCGCCGACCTGCCTGGTCTCGGCCGGCCCGAGCGCGGCGGTCGGCTCGTCCATGATCAAGATGCGCGCGTTGAAGTGGACGGCCCGCGCGATCGCGACCGACTGCCGCTGCCCACCGGAGAGCGAGGCGACCGGCACGACGAAGTTCTGGAACTTCGGGTTGAGCCGCCCCATGAGCTTTCGGGTGGCGTCCTCCATCGCGCTGTCATCCAGGTTGCCGAACCGCGTCGTGAGCTCGCGGCCGAGAAACACGTTGCCCGGCGCGTCGATGTTGTCCGCCAGTGCGAGGGCCTGGTAGATGGTCTCGACCCCGAGCGCCTTCGCGTCCCGCGGATGCGAGATCGTCACGGGCTCGCCCTCGATCAGGATCTGGCCCGAGTCAGCCGGGTGCGCCCCAGACAGCGTTCGGATCAGGGTGGTCTTTCCGGCGCCGTTGCCGCCGACCAGCCCAACCACCTCGCCGGGATACAGGTCGACCGTCACGCCGTCCACGGCGTGGACGCCGCCGAACGCGACCCGGATGTCGCGCAGCTCGACGAGCGGCGTGCCGGTGCGGTCGGTCACCGGGCAGCCCTCCTGCGCACGATCGTGTCGAGCGTCACGGCCAGCACGAGAACGATGCCGACCACGATGTCCTGCAGCGGCGCCTCGATGCCCATGAGCACCATGCCCGACACTAGCGACTGCATGACGAGCGCGCCAAGCAGCGCGCCGACGATCGTCCCGATACCACCGCTGAACGACGTCCCGCCTATCACGGCGGCGGCGATCACGTTGAGCTCCATCCCGGTCCCGAGGCTGCTCACCGCCGCGTTGAGCCGGGCGATCTGGACCGCGGCGGCCAGCCCGACCAGCAAGCCCATCAGGGTGAACGTCTTGACGATCGTCCCCCTGGTCTTGATGCCGGCGAGCTCGGCCGCCTCGGGGTTCCCGCCGATCCCGTAGACGTAGCGGCCGAAGCGCCGCCGAGTCGCGATGAACGTCATCACGATGCCGACGCCGATAGCGATAAGCACCGGGTAGGCCAGGCCGAGCGAGATGTTCTGCCCGGCCTTGCCGGCCTGCGCGGCCAGCGCCGGCGGCAGGTAGTAACGGTTCAGGAACCCCACCGACACGAGGATCGCGGCGCACACGATGACGACGATTCCGACCTCCGCCCACATCGGGCGCAGCCGGAACCCGTACCGGTCCCGCTGGCGCCGCTTGGTGAACTGCAGGAGCACGACCCCCACGCACGCCGCGATGCCGAGGATCCAGCTCCACGTGCCGCCCACGGTCCCCGTGGAGCCGCCCCCCAGCTTGCGGAAGAGCGTGTCCATCGGCGCGATCGTCTGGCCGCTGGCCATCCACCAGGCGACACCTCGCCACACGAGGAACCCGCCGAGGGTCACGATGAACGACGGCACGCCGACGTACGCGATGATCGTCCCCTGGAACGCTCCGATCGCCGCGCCGAGCGCCAGGCCGACCGCGACGGCGATCACCCAGGTGAGCGGGTGATCGAACCCGATCCATTCGGGCAGCCAGTCGTGCTGGACGACGGCCATGGCCATGCCAACGGCGGCCATCACGGCACCGACGGACAGGTCGATGTTGCGGGTGACGATGATCAGGACCATCCCCGTCGCCATGATCGCCACGACCGCGGTCTGGACCGACAGGTTCCACAGGTTCCGGGGCGTGAGGAACGTGTGATTCGGCGTGATGACGGCGAAGATGATCCAGATGATGGCCAGGCCGCCGAGCAACCCGACGAGCCGACTATCGACCTCGGCCGCGCGGAACAGATCGCGGAGCGACCGTTTCCCTTGCCCCTCGGGCGGCGCCGCCTGCGCCTCGGGCTCTCGTTCGGCCGCGGAAACCTTGGTCTCAGCCACCGTGCGAATCCTATGCCAAGAGGGGCGCTCGCCTCACCCGGACGGGTGAGGCGAGCGCCACCGGTTCAACGCGTATCAGGCCTCGTGCGCTAGCCGCACGCATCCACCGTGCCTGGATCGACGCCCTGGCACAGCTCCTCCTGGGTGATCCACCCGGCGTCGAGCACGACGTTCAGGTTGTCCTGCGTGATCGCCTGGGGGGTCAGGAAGATCGAGGTCATCGAGTTCCCGCCCGGCGAGTCGAACGCCTCCGTGTTGGCGACGTCCTGCAGCGCCGTGCCCTGCGCCATCGCACACGCCGATTCACCCGCGGCCTTGCCGAGCTCCCGGGCGTCCTTCCAGACGTCCACCGTCTGCGTCCCGAGCGCAACGCGGTTCAGGCCGGCGGCGTCCCCGTCCTGCCCGGACACCGCGACCTCCCCCGCCAGACCCTGGGCCTCGAGCGCGGCCACGAC
>DASXSA010000247.1:0-3333 GCA_036506235.1 Candidatus Limnocylindrales bacterium
CGGATCTGAACGACCACAACGCGCGGCTCGCCCAGGCCATGCTGGCCGACGGCCGGGTGTACCTGGCCTCGGCGCTGATCGACGACGAGGTCTACCTTCGCCCGTGCTTCGTGAACTTCCGTACCACGGAGGAGGACGTGCTCGCGCTCATCGACGTGGCCCGCGAGCTCGGCGATCGCCTCGCGGCCGTCGCCTAACTCCCTCGGCTACGGCAACGGGATGCTCGAGATCGTGAACGGCAGGATCGGTGGCAGGCCGGCGAACAGCCGCTCGAACTGCGAGTTCACCACCAACAGGCGACCTGCCGCCACCGCGAGCGTGGTCGGCGTGAGGAACGACGGATCGGTTGTCCTCGACAGGACGGTCCCGGAGCTCAGGTCGCCCGACAACGACACCTTGGCGATCTGGTGGAGGAACGGCTCGCCCGCGTACAGGATCCGACCGACCAGCGCGAGCCCGTCGCCGGCAACCGCATCCCCGCCGAGGTCGACCTCCGTCACCGCCTTGGTGGCCACGTCGATCCGGAACAGCTCGCTGGTGAAGGACTGCGAGACGACCAGGCGCTTCCCGTTCTCGGTGGCGACGATCCCGTTGACATTGAACTGACCCGCGACGTACGGGATCTCGCCGGTCAGGTCGAGCCAGGCCTCGGCCGCCGCCGGCGCTCCCGGTTGGATCTCCGCCGCCGGGACCCGCCACAGCACTGGCCGGAACGAGTCGGTCACGAAGAGGTCGCCGTTCTTGGCCACGGCGATGTCGTTCAGGAACCCGCCGGAACCGGTGGTGAACGTTCGGATGAGCGCGCCGGTCGCCGCGTCGTAGACCCGCACCTCGCCGGTGACCCCGCCGGCGACGATGAGGCGGCCCGCGTCGTCGACCTTCACGCCGATGGCCGAGAACTGAACGCCGCCGCCGGCGATGAACGGCGTCGCATCGGGCTCCATCACGTTGCCGCGGAGGATGGAGCCGTCCGTTGTGCTCGACACGAAGAAGGTGCCGGTGGTGGGCTGGTAGGCCACGCCTTCGGGAAAGACGGCGCTACCTGGCAGGGTGTAGGAGGCAGGCCTCGGGGCCGCGCCGACGCTCGCGGCGGGCACCAGGCCGATGAGTGCGACCAGCATGGCGAAGCCGATGAGGGCAAGTGATCTCTTCACGGTTCCTCCTTCGGGGGCCGGACGACCCGTGCGGAAGCCCCGAAGACTACTACGAGCGAGCGGGCTTGCCGTCTTGAACTTCGCGGCGAACGACCATTCGCAGGATCCGCTTCCCCGTCTCGTCGTCGAGCTCCTCGCGCTGCGACGAGAATCCCGCTCGCTCGAATGCCCGGATCGCCCGGATGTTGTCGACCATCGGATCGACCGTCACCTCGGACCACCCTCGACGGTCGAGCAGGAACCTCGACGCGGCTCGCGCTGCGTCGTGACCGAATCCCCGACCACGTGCCTCTGGTGCCAGGAACATGTCGATGCCGCCGGACGTCTCCGTTCCCTGCCAGCACTGGAGATAGCCGACCGGCACCCCGTCGGCCTCGACGACGAAGGGCTCGACCTCGGGCTTCTTGCGGCCCGTGTACATGTCCGCCACCTCTTCCCGGCTGAGGGGGCGACCCTCCCACCATCGGAACACCTCGGGATCGGCGAGCCAGCCGACAAGCAGATCGAGATCGTCGTCGGTGGCGGGACGGAGAAAGGTCCGATCCCCGCGGATCACGGGCCAGGGTCGCGGGCGAGTTTGCGATCGAGATCGGCGTAGTCGTCGTACCCGATCAGCTCGTACAGCTGGTCGCGGGTCATCATCCGGTCGACCCACGCGGACTGGATGCCGTCGCGCAGGAGCTCCTCGTAGAACCCGCCGACGACCTTCGCCGCCACTCGCGCGGCCGACACGGGGAAGATCACGATCCGGTACCCCAGCTCCGCCAGGCGCTCGACCGAAAGATTGGGGCTCTTGCCGAACTCGGTCATGTTCGCCAGCAGGGGGCCCGGCACGGCCTTCGCATACTCGGCGAACTCCTCCTCGGACTCCAGGGCCTCCGGGAAGATCACGTCGGCCCCGGCCTCCCGATAGGCCAGACCTCGACTCACGGCCTCGTCGAACCCGTCGGTGCCCCTCGCGTCGGTTCTGGCGATGACCACCAGGTTCTCTCGGGCCTGCGCCGCGCCGGCCACCTTCTCGGCGAACGCGTCGGCGGCGGTGACCTGCTTGCCATCCAGATGGCCGCAGCGTTTCGGGTCGACCTGATCCTCGATCTGGATGGCCGCGCACCGCGCACCTTCCAGCTCGCGCACCGTCCGCATGACGTTCAACGTGCCCCCGAACCCGGTGTCCGCGTCGACGATCAGGGGGATGCGGGTGACCCGGACGATCTGCCGAGCGGTGCGCTGCAACTCGTCCAGCGTGAACAGCCCGACATCCGGCATCCCCAGGCTGGCCGAGAATGCGGCGCCCGACAGGTACAGCGCCTTCGCACCTGCCCGCTTGGCCAGGAGCGCGGTGAGGCCGTTGAATACGCCGGGCGCGACGATCGTCTCGCCGGCCTCGAGCATCTGCCGGAACCGCTTTGCGGGATGCTCGCCGGGGTCGGGCGTGAGCCAGGTCATCGGGCCTCGGCCAGCGCGTGGGCGAGCGCTTGCAGGCTCTCCTCTTGGTCCAGGTCCCACACCAGCCGTTCCACCGACGCGACGCGTTCGGCGTCGAGCCGTCCCTCCACGTTCCTCCGGTACTTCGCCACGACCTCCTCGTCGGTCATCGGATTGCGCGCGTGCCCTCTCGGATGGCGGACCTCTCGCACCTCCCGATCCCCGGCCGTCGTCGTCACCGTGATCCGGTTGGGGATGCCGTCAGGGTATCCCGCGGAGAGCTCCGGGTCCTCGCGGACGGTCACCCGCTCCTTCAGGATGTCGAGAGTCCGGGGATCGCGGAACCGCTCAGGCTCGAACGTCCGGCTTGTGACCTCGCCGTCCAGGAGCGCGGCCACCACGATGTACTGGAGCGAGTGGTCGGCCGTTTCGCGGGTCTTCGGGTCCCACTTCTCCGGGTCCTTGGCGATGATCTGGGAGGCCACGTCGAAGGTGTCGATCTCGATTGACTTGATCCCGTCCGCGTCCCTGAGGAAGCCATCGGGGAACTGGAGGGCCGCGTCGACGGCGCTCTGGGCATGGTATTCGACCGGCCAGAACTTGATGTGGGTGTCGAGGATCCGTCGTGGCGGCGCCTCGGCCTCCAGTCGCGACAGGACTTCCTGGTCGAACCCTTCGCCGTCGAGGAGCTGCCGGGCGAAGGCCATCTCGCCTTCGAACGGCCGGGCCGGGCCGGTCATGCCCTTCTCGGCCA
>DASXSA010000248.1:0-2117 GCA_036506235.1 Candidatus Limnocylindrales bacterium
AGCGTGAACGCCGCCGGCCGGGCTGAGACCTTGATCGTTTCGGCCTTGGTGCCCATGGTCCCCTCCTCTCACCTAGGTACCGATCGTGAGCCCGAGGCTACGGGGAGCGGCGACGCGAGGAATCCCCGAAATCCGTACCGATCGAGGCGACGGGCCGGTACGCCTTGGCGTTGGGGTTGGGTCGTTGAATGTGGCGGTCGTGCGTCCAGTTGGATCCAGGAAACGATCCGGTTCGCCCACGCTTGCCCGACTAGGGTGAGCTCATGAGCCACCGGTCAGACGCACGCTACTGGACGCCGTCGCCCCATGTATCCCGACCACCTGGAGGTGACCCTCAAAAGCGCTCCGCGGGTCAACGTGACACTCAAAGAAGCTGATCTGGGGCCTGGAGGGTTGCGGTTTGACGTGTCGGAGGCCTGTTGCGAACCTCAACCACACCTCTCGTCGTGCGCGGAGCGTTCTCCTTAGCTGCGTGACCGCCTCTCATCTGCTGCCTCATGGCAGCTGGCCTCGCTCAGCTCTCGCGGGACTCGCTCGTGGTAGCTGGGCGTCGCACGCAACGATGCGGACCTCGTCTGTGCCCGCGACGAGCTCAGATCCCCAACGCTTCCGACCGGAGATGACCCGCTCCGATTCGTCGGCGTCGGCGTGGCCCCACCGGCGCCTACCGGTCCCCAGCTATCTCGGCCTCGCTCGCGTGGACAGTCGTACCGGCCTCTGACTCCGCCTCGCCTCGGACTAATCGCTTCTGCGCCTGGTGACCCTCGCCGCTCGCGTCTTGGCCATCCGGCGATCTCCCTGCATCTCCGAGCGCGCCTTGCTCTGAGGTGCCCGGGTGCGGCACGCCTCGCGCCGTTCCGCTCGCGGCTCGGTCCCAGCCTCGGCCTGTTCCCTTGCCTGTCGCAACGAACCCTTCGCCAGCCACCGGACTCGTTTGCGATGCCTCGGCGAAGACCGTTGGCGACCCGCTTGCCGGCCGCTCGCCACGGCCCGGTGTCGACGGGCCACCTTCCACCCATACAAAGGCACGGAACGGCGCCCAACCGTGGCGGCAGGCACCGGGGAGAAATCGAGGAGCTCTGCTGGTCGGCGAGGCGCACACGTGTTTGGTTCCGCCTGACGCGTGACACTTCGGCTCCGGATGAGGCGATACGCGGCTCCGGCCGATGCGTGACGCTGGCTCCGCCTGATCGTGACACTCCCGAGCATGTTGCTGGAGCTGAGCGTCGTGAAGCAGAGGTACCAAGCAGTGCTCGGGGTGATCCGCGATGGAGTATCGATCGTCGAGGTCGCCCCACCGGTTCGACGTGCCGCGTCGGCCGTCCATCGGTGGCTGCGTCCCTGTTTGCAAGGCGAGGGTCCGATTGCCGGACCCTCGCTCGATGAGCCTGCGGGCTTCGGCCCGTCCCTTACTCCATGTGGCCGTACTCCCCCGCGCCGCGGTCGCCTTCTACCTTCTCCGCGATGGCACACTCCGTGGTCAGCACCAGCGCCGCGATCGACGCAGCGTTCTGCAGCGCGGAACGAGTGACCTTGGCGGGGTCGATGATCCCGGCCGTCCTGAGGTCTCCCCACTCGCCGGTGGCCGCATTGAAGCCGATGGCGTCCGACTCCCGGCGGATGCGCTCCACCACCACGGCGCCCTCGAAGCCGGCATTGCCGGCGATCAGTCTCGCCGGTTCCCGTAGGGAACGGCGCACGATCAGCGCGCCGGTCGCCTCGTCGCCGGACAGACCGAGGTTGTCGACGTCGACCGCCTCCTCGGCCCGGATCAGGGCCACTCCGCCGCCGGCCAGCGTGCCTTCCTCGATAGCCGCCCGCGTCGCAGACACTGCGTCCTCGATGCGGTGCTTCTTCTCCTTGAGCTCGACCTCGGTGGCCGCCCCAACCTTGATCAGCGCCACCCCGCCGGCGAGCTTGGCCAGGCGCTCCTGGAGCTTCTCGCGGTCGTAGTCGGAGTCGGTCTTCTCGATCTCCGCCTTGAGCTGGCCGACCCGGCCCCTGATCTTCTCGGGGTCTCCCTGGCCCTCGACGATGGTGGCGTCGTCCTTCGTCACGATGACCTTGCGGGCCCGTCCGAGTAGGTCGAGCGTCGCGTTCTCGAGCTTCAGTCCGAC
>DASXSA010000249.1:0-8053 GCA_036506235.1 Candidatus Limnocylindrales bacterium
CGAAGGCGCGGTACTCCGAGCCACCCTTCATGGCCAGGTACTTGGTGATCGCCGCGGTGAGACTCGTCTTGCCGTGGTCGATGTGGCCGATCGTGCCGATGTTCACGTGCGGCTTGGTGCGCTCGAACTTCTTCTTGGCCACGGACGCCTACTGCTCCTCTTCCTTCACACGGACCGCGCCTCCACCAGGCGTGGCTCCGCCACTACGCATCTTTGTCGGGACCGTCCGCCGAGGGATGGAGCCCACAATCGGACTCGAACCGATGACCTCTTCCTTACCAAGGAAGTGCTCTGCCGACTGAGCTATGTGGGCCCGAGTCCTCGAGTCACGGGCGGACGGTGGTGGGCAGGGAGGGAATCGAACCCCCACAGTCGAAAGACGGCTGATCTACAGTCAGCGGAGCTCACCACCTGCTCAACCTACCCACGGGCGGCTCCGGGCGAGCTGCGGCTCGTGGTGCGCCCGAGGCCGGTTTGTTCGGTTGGAGCCGACGACGGGACTCGAACCCGGAACCTGCGGTTTACAAAACCGCTGCTCTACCAATTGAGCTACGTCGGCATGCGGCGCAGGACCATACCGCAGGCAGGACCCGTGGCGCCCGCGAATGATAGGGCGCGGATCTTCGGCGGGTCAAGCGAGCTCAGCCGCCGGCTGAAGGACCGTCCGGCGGCAGATCGTCGGGCTCGGTCGCCGGAGCTGTTTCCGGCGCGGAGGCTTTTGAGGCCACTCGTGACCCCTCCTTTGGTTTGGCAGCCGTCTTCGCTCGCCGCTTCGGCCTGGTCTCGCTCGCCGCGGCTGAACCAGGGCTCGCTCCGCGCTGGGAAAGCGCCTCGTACAGGAGGATGGAGCCGGCGACCGCGGCGTTGAGGGACCCAATCGCGCCCCGCATCGGGATGCGGACGAGGAGATCGCTGCGCCGTCGCACGGCGGGTCCGAGGCCCTGCCCTTCGCTCCCGACCACCAGCGCGAGCGGGCCGCGCAGGTCGGCGTCCCGAACCGCCAGCGGCGCGTCAGCCTCGGAACCCACGATCCGCAGGCCCCGGCCATGCAGGTCGGCGAGCGCCGACGCCAGGTCGTCGACGGGTGCCAGGAGGAGGTGCTCGACCGCTCCCGCGGACGCCTTCACGGCGGCTGGCGTGAGTGGTGCCTGCCGACGTGTTGGAAACACGACGCCGTGAACGCCGGCCGCCTCGGCCGTTCTCAGCAGCGCACCGACATTCTGGGGGTCCTCGAGCGAATCGAGGGCGAGCACGAACGGCGGCTCGGAGCGCTCTTTCGCCCTGGCGACGATTTCCTCGACCGTGGCATACCGCCGGGGCCCCACTACCAGCGCGATTCCCTGGTGGCCGTCGAAGCCTGCGAGCGCGGTCACGGTTCCCCCTTCGACTTCTACGATCGGGATCCGCAGGTTCGTCGCGTGCAGCACCAGCTTCTCGAGAGCTTCGCGGCGCTGCGGCACGACGAGCAGGCGCATCGCATCGCGCCTGGCAACGAACGCTTCCTCGACGGGGCGGCGACCGGCGATCAGCTCCTCGCCCGGTCCGAGGAGATCGGGCTGAGGGACGCCCTGGGGAGCGTGCGGAGGTCGGCGTTGGATCGGGAGCGGACCTGCCGGCCGCCTGGCGCCGCGGTCCCGGATCCACGGCCTGTCCCCTTGATCGTCGCCACGCGGGTACGGGCGGTGCCCGGGCGGTGCCCCCTCGCGACGCGGTACAAATCGACGTTCTCCCGGCCGGCTGGATGGACCTCTGCGATCAGGGGGCTGGGATGGGCGACCTTCGGCCGGAGGTGGACCTTCCCCTGGTCGTCCGAAACCGAAGCCGCGACGACGTTCGCCACCGGCCGGTCTGCCTTCCCCGGGGCCGGGGAAGCCACCCTCGCGCGGGCCACGGAAGCCACCCTCGCGCGGGCCACGGAAGCCACCGGCTGGACCTGTGTCGCGCCTTGGAGCCCGCCCGCCATTCGGGCGACCTCCCCCACCCTGGTGCGCCCCGCCACCCTGGCGCCTCGGTCGCTTGCTGCGGTCACGATCGCCTCGGTCCGGGCGCTCGTCGTCCCGACCTGGGCCTTCGCGTCGCGGTCGATCAGGCACGGCTCGCCTCGCCAACCCGCCGCCAGCGCTGACCGTCCCGCGTGTCCTCGACCGCAATACCGTGATCTGCAAGGACGCCGCGCAGGCGATCCGAGGCGGCCCAGTCGCGCGCTGCCCGCGCCGCTGCGCGTTCCTCGAGGAGATCGGCGAGTTCACGCTCGAGTTCCCGGGTCGGCGTGCTCATCACGCCAAGGACCCGATCCAGATCGAGCAGAAAATCCGCGGCCCCTCGCGCGTCACCGGTCGAGAGCGTGCGCGCATCGATCCTGCGGTTCAGCTCACGGACGACCTCGAACACGGCCGCCAGTCCCCCCGATACGTTCAGATCGTCGTCGAGCGCCGCCTCGAACGACTGGCGCCCCTTCACGAGGACGCCGTCGAGCGAGGGGTCGTCCTCGCGTTCCTCGGAGTAACTGTCGAGCGCCGCGAGCACGTTGTCGAGACGTTCGACCGCGCTGGCCGCGGCCGAAAGCGACTCGTCGCTGAACGCGAGTGTCATTCGGTAGTGAACGGAGATGAGGGCGTACCGGAGCGCGCGCGGAGACATGCCGCGCTCGAGCAGTTCGTCGACGCGGGCGATGTTGCCCGCCGACTTGGCCATTTTCCGGCCGGCCATCTGCAGGAAGGCACAGTGGAGCCAGGTGCGGACGAACTCCTTCCCGGTGGCAGCCTCGCTTTGCGCGATCTCGTCTTCGTGGTGGGGAAAGATCAGGTCCACACCGCCGGTGTGGATGTCGAAGGTCTGGCCCAGGTGGGTCATGCTCATGGCCGAGCACTCGATGTGCCAGCCGGGGCGGCCTTCCCCGACCTCCGTTGACCACGAGGGCTCGCCGCGCTTCGGTCCCTTCCAGAGGGCGAAGTCACGAACGTCGTCCTTCCCGTATTCGTCGGACTCGACCCGTTCCCCCACTCGCATGTTCTCCGGGTCGAGCCGGGCGAGCCTGCCGTACCCGGGCCAGGACGAGATCCGGTAGAAGATCGACCCGTCGTCCGTCCGGTACGCGTGGCCGCGTCGGGTCAGCTCCTCGATGAGCGCCACGATCTGGGGGATGTGCTCCGTCGCCTTCGGCAGGACGTCCGGGTCGGTCATGCCGAGGATGCGGGCATCGGCCAGGAACCGGTCCGTCCACCGCTCGGTGAGCTCGGCGATCCCGACCCCGGCAGCCGCCGCGCCGCGGATGATCTTGTCGTCGACGTCGGTGACGTTCATCACCCACTTCACCCGTAGTCCCCGGTAACGCAGATAGCGGACCAGGATGTCGGCGAACAGGAACGACCGGAAGTTCCCGACGTGGACGGGCCCGTAGACGGTCGGGCCGCACGAGTAGATGCCGACGAAGCCCGTCGTCAGCGGTTCGAGCGGCCGCGTCTCGCCGCTCAACGTGTCGTGCAGCCGAAGAGTCATCGTGGCTCCTGGTCGGTCGCGTCGACGCCGACCGGCTTTTGCGCCAACCCGGCCAATGCCCCGGCCGGGGCAACCGCCACCACCGCTTGCGCGCTGATCCCTCGCCCGGCTCCCTCCATGCCCGCGAGATTGCCGGTCGACGCCTTCACGTTCACCGTCCCGGCCGGAACACCGCTGATTGCCGCGATGGAATCGGCCATGGCGTCGAGGCTACCTGCCAGTCGCGGACGGCCGGCGACGATCGTCAGATCGATCGACCGGATCTCCAGCCCTGCTTGCCGCACCCGCGCGACGACATCGGATAAAAGGCGGCGGCTCGCGATCCCTTCTGGCGTCTCGGGTCCACTCGGGAACAGGCGGCCCAGGTCGCCCATCGCGGCCGCTCCGAGCAGCGCATCCGCCACCGCGTGCAGTGCGACGTCGCCGTCCGAATGGCCACTCAACCGGGGTGCCGCCGCGATCTCGATGCCACCGAGCATGAGCGGCCTGCCGGGCCCGAACGGATGGCTGTCGCTCCCGAACCCGACCCTCGGGATCGATCCGCCCCCGAGAAGCAGGCTTGCGCGATCGAGATCGACGGCCAGGGTGATCTTGAAGTTGGTTGGCTCACCGGAAACGGCACGAACCTGGATCCTCGAGGCCTCCAGGAGCGCCGCCTCATCCGTCCAGGCCTGGGGGCCCGACGGCGGATGCTCCTGGAACGCGCGGCGCAGGAGGCTCATTCGCACTCCCTGCGGTGTCTGCGCCAGCGCAAGCTCCGAGCGGTCGATGGTGCCCTGGACCTCCCCGTTGACCACGCGCTTGACCGTCTCGACGACTGGCACCACCGGGATCGCGGCACCGGCCTCGGCAGCGGCGGCCGCGACCTCGTCGAAAAGGCCGGGGCGCACGAGCGGTCGTGCACCATCGTGGACCAGCACGACGGGGTCGTCGGCGGGCCCGATGCCTTCGAGTGCCCGAAGGCCCGCGGCCACGGATTCGTGTCGCCTGTCGCCACCCGCCACGACTGCGGCGACCTTCTCGGGTTTCCACGCTGCATTCGAGATGGCGGCAACGCGCTGTTGCGCGACGACGACCACGATTCGCCGGACGACGCTCGATGCGGCGACTGCGGCGAGCGTCCAGGCCAGCAGGGGTCTTCCGCCGAGGTTGGCATCGAGCTTGTCGATGCCGCCCATCCGGCTGCTGCTCCCGGCCGCAACGACGATCGCTTCGGCCGCCTGATTCATTCGAGACGGGGTTGGGCGAAGATCATCCGGCCGGCGACGGTCTGCAGGACCCGGGTGACGGCGACGTCGAGGTCCTTGTCGATGAACCTGGCGCCGCCCTCGACCACGATCATCGTCCCGTCGTCCAGAAAGCCGACGCCCTGGCCGGCCTCCTTGCCTTCCTGGATGACGCGCACCCGAAGGTCCTCTCCGGGCAGCACGGCCGGTTTCACCGCGTTCGCCAGGGAGTTGATGTTCATCACGCGAATACCCTGCAGCTCGGCCACCCGGTTCAGGTTGAAGTCGTTGGTGAGGATGGCCCGGCTGCGAGCCTTGGCGAGGGCAATGAGCTTGCCGTCGACCTCGGGGATGTCGGGATAGGTCACGTCCGCGATCTCGACCGGTGTCGTCGAGTCCTTCTGCATGCGGCCCAGGATTTCCAGGCCGCGACGCCCGCGGTTTCGACGCAGCGTGTCGGAGCTGTCCGCGATGTGCTGCAGCTCGTCGAGGACGAAGCGAGGAATGACGAGCGTTCCGTAGATGAAGCCGGACTCCGTGATCTCGGCGATCCGACCGTCGATGATCGCGCTCGTGTCGACGACGATGTGCGGCTCGCCTGACGCATCGCGCGACTGGCCCTCGGTTTCGGGTCGCCGGAAGATGCCGAGTGCTTCAGCGGCCGTGATGAGATCGGCGCGTTTGGCAACCGTCAGTCCCACCATTCCCAGGCCGAGGAAGATCGAGACCCCAAGTGGCAGCCAGCGCCCCCAGGGCTCGGGCAGCGCTGACAGGGGGAGGCCGAGCAGCAGTCCCATCAGGAGGCCGATCAGGAGGCCAACGACCGCGGTCACGAATTCGGCGGTCGACAGCTCCTGGACCCAGCGGATCAGGCGGATCGCGGGCACGACGGTCAGGTAGGGAAGGATCCCGAACCCGACGACGACCCAGGACACGACCCAGGCGGCCAGATAGGCGCCGCCGTACGGGCCCGTCGAGAAGAGGCCCGGGCCGGGCGTCGTGGCAAGCGCCAGGCCAATGATCCCGCCGAGGGCTGCTCCGAGGACGCGGATAGTGCGGATCACGGTCTGACTGGCACTCCTCGGATCGTGGGCTGCGCCGCCCCGTCCTGACGCCTGAACCCTCGCAGGCGCCCCGCTCGCGTACGGACGGGCGGTCAGCCTAGCATCGCGGGAGCGGCCTCGCCACGCTTCCCGATGGGTTCCGAGAGCGCCGCGTCGAGCGCCGCACGAAGCGAAGGCACCGCAATCAGCTCCAGGCCGGGGACCTCCGGCAGGCGCCCATTGTGGGATGCGGCGGGGACGATCGCCCGCTCGAAACCCAGCCGTGCGGCCTCGCGCAGGCGACGTTCCAGCCCGGGAACGGCTCGCAGCTCGCCCAGCAGGCCGATCTCCCCGATTGCGGCGGTGAACGGCCTGACCGGCCGGTCCCGGAGCGACGACGCGAGCGCGAGCGCCACCGGCAGGTCGAGGGCCGGCTCGTCCACCGACAGCCCGCCGGCCAGGTTCACGTAGACATCGTGGCTGCCCAGCCCGATCCCCCCGCGCCGCCCGAGAACGGCCACCAGCAGGGCCACGCGATTCGGGTCGAGTCCGCTCGTGGTGCGGCGAGGCGTCCCGTACACCGACGGCGAGACGAGCGCCTGGACCTCGACGAGGATGGGACGGCTGCCCTCGAGCGTCGGGGCGACAATGCTGCCGGGCGCGGGTCCCTCATGCTCTGCGAGGAACGCCCGCGACGGGTCGGCCACCTCGGAGAGACCGCGTTCGCCCATCTCGAAAACGCCGATCTCCTCCGTCGATCCGAAGCGGTTCTTGGAGGCCCTCAGCAGGCGCAGCGCGGCGAAGCGCTCGCCCTCGAGGCCGAGCACCGCGTCCACGAGGTGCTCGAGCGTCTTGGGGCCCGCAAGGCTGCCGTCCTTCGTGACGTGGCCGACGAGCACAACCGCCGTCCCCTCCCCCTTCGCGAGCTCCATCAGCCGTAAGGCCGACTCCCGCACCTGGCCAACGCTTCCGGCGGGGCCCTCCAGCTCGGCGACCGTGATGGTCTGGATCGAATCGACGACCAGCAGGTCGGGGCGCGTTTCGCGAACCACCTCGGCGATGTCACCGACCTCGCTCTCGGCCAGCACCCGGATTGCGTCGGCGCTGGGACCGTCGAGCAGCCCGAGACGCGCCGACCGAAGCCGGATCTGCGCGGCCGATTCCTCGCCCGAGGCGTAGAGCACTGAGCCGGCGCCCGACGACGAGGCCGCTACACCCGCCGCCGCCTGCAGGAGAAGCGTCGACTTGCCGATCCCCGGCTCGCCGCCGACCAGCACGACCGATCCCGGCACCAGCCCGCCGCCGAGGACGCGGTCCAGCTCGGCGATTCCGATCTTGAGCCTCGGGACCGGAGCCTCGGCGATCTCCCGGAGAGCAACGGGACGTGCCCCATTCGTCGTCGACCCGTGACCGGCGGCGCGCGCCGCTCGAGGCGACTCGCGAACGACGGTCTCGACAAGGCTGTTCCACGCACCGCAGCCTCGGCACTGACCCTCCCAGCGCAGGAACGCCTCGCCGCACGACTGGCAGACGTACCGACTGTGCGCCCGGATGGTGGCCTTAGCGATGACGAGACCTCAATGAGCGGACAACCTCAATGGCGAACCGATTCTCGCTCACCGAGGTCGGAGGCGAAGGCCCGCGACGCCATCCGCGCGAGTTTGGCGGAAGCCCTCCGACGCCATCGGCCTGAGGTCTGGGAGGTTATGAGGTCGCGGTCTCGACGGGAGTCTTCGTTTCGGCGGCGTGGATGTCGAGTCCGGCCTCGGGATCCCTGTCCACGACGATCGTCGTGCCCGGCTCGTACTTCGCGAGCAGCAGGTGCTCGGCCAGGACGTCCTCGATCATGTTCTGGATCACGCGCCGGAGTGGCCGGGCGCCGTACGCCGGGTCGTAGCCGAGCTTGATGATGTGGTCCTTGGCCTCCTGTGTGACCTCGAGCGCCATGCCCTGGCCGCGGAGCTGGTCGCGAACGCGCTTCAGCATGAGGTCGACGATCTGGCGGATCTCGTCGACCGTGAGCGAGCGGACCACGACCGTCGCGTCGATACGGTTCAGGAACTCCGGCCGGAAGGAGTTCTTGAGCTCCGCCTGGACCTTCTCCTTCATGATGTCGTAGGAGGTCGCAGCCCGCGCTTCCTCGGTGTCGCCCATGGCCCGGAAGCCGAGCGTCGCGTTGGTCTGCAGCTGCTTGGCGCCGAGGTTGCTGGTCATCACGATGATGCAGTTGCGGAAGTCGACCCGCCGTCCCTTGGCGTCGGACAGGTGTCCGTCCTCGAGGATCTG
>DASXSA010000250.1:0-3152 GCA_036506235.1 Candidatus Limnocylindrales bacterium
GGTCAGCGTCGTCCTGTTCAACTTCTTCATCGTCTTCCCGTTGTTCGGGACGTTCGTTGCGTCGTTCGCGGCTTTCTATCGGCGCTTCCTGAGGAACTCCAATCAGGCCGCGGCCGCCCGCCGGGCGCAACGGTCCAGGCAGGGAACCCAGAAGCGGCCCAGTTCTCGTCCGTCGACAGCTCGCGCGCGACGCTGACCTAACTCAGCCGAAGGCTGACCAGCACGGCGGGCCGGACCATCACCGCGGGGAGGACCTAGCCCAGCCGGCGCATCCCGGCGTGCCCGAGATGCCGCACCCCGGGCGCGGCCTCCGGCCCACCCACCTTTCGTGCCTCTTCGACGAGCGAGCGGACGTCGTGCGCCACGACGTTCACCACGTTGCCTTCGCGTTGCAGCTCCCCGTCGACCAGCAGGAGTGCGTAACGGCGGACCACACCCCGGAACCGCATCCAGGTGTCCGGCCAGAGGGTCACGTTCACCATCCCGGTCTCGTCCTCGAGCGCCAGGAAGACGGTCCCCCGCGCCGTCATTGGGTGTTGTCGGGTGACCACCAGGCCGGCCAGCCGCACGTGTCCCGGTGATCGTTCAGCAAGCACCGAATTCGGCACTGCCCCGAGCCTGCCGAGCGCCTCCCGGAACAGGCCGACGACCTGGCGCCTGGCGTCCAGCCCGACGACCGCGTACGCGTCCCCGAGCCGCTCGGTCTCCGTGATCCGGGGGAGCGTGGGCACCGGCGTAGGTGGCAGCCGGAGGTCGCCCGGGCGGCCGGCAGCCCGACGCCCCGTCCTTGCACCCGCGGTCGCGTGCCCGTTGACTCGCCCTTTCGTGGCTCCGGCCACCTCCCGAAGCTGCCACAGGAGTTCGCGTCGCGGACGACCCAGGGAGTCCAGTGCGCCGGCGCGAATGAGACGCTCGACGACCTCCTCCGACAGCCCGGTGCGGTCCACGACGTCCGCGAGTGAGCGGTATGGACCGCGTGCCAGCTCGGCGTCCAGGTGCGCAGCGTGCTCCTCGCCGATGCCCTTGACGAGCGAGAGCCCCAATCGCACGCCGTACCCGACCGCGCTCTCCGCCGCCCAGCGCTCGCGGGCCTCGAGGGACGGCAGCACGCAGGCGGGCGACCGTACAGGTGCCGGCCGGGCGTCGATCCCCGCACCGTCGGGCAGCGGCTCGCCCGGAGACGCGTCCTCGCCCATGGCCCATCCGGGTCTGCCTACCCATTCGGTCGTCGTCTTGTAGCTCGAGGCGTTGATGTCGACGGGCAGGACGGCAACGCCATGGCGCTTCGTGTCGTTGACCAGGACCTCGACCGGGTAGAAGCCCATCGGCTGAGCGTTGATCAGCCCGACCAGGAGCTGCGCGGGGTAGAAGAGCTTGAGGAACGCGGATTCGTAGGCCGTCCGGGCGAAGGCCGCCGCGTGGCTCTTGGCGAAGCCGAAGCTCGCGAAGGCGGCGACCTGCCGGAAGAGCTCCTCGGCCATGGCCTCGGTCATGCCCGGCTGGCGGAGGCATCCCTCGACGAACTGCGCGTGGAGTTTCTCCATCTCGCGGGTCGAGCGCCACGTGCCCATCGCCCGGCGGAAGCCGTCCGAGTCGGCCGGGCTGAATCCGGCGACCTCGATGGCGATCCGCATGACCTGCTCCTGGTAGAGGATCACGCCGAGCGTGTCGTACAGCACCGGCTCCAGGCTGGGGTGGAGATAGGTCACGGGCTCCAGTCCCTGCTTGCGGCGCAGGTACGGATGAACTGCGTTGCCCTGGATCGGGCCGGGCCGGATGATCGCGACCTCCACCACCAGGTCGTCGAGGCTCGCCGGCCGCGACTTGGGCAGCGTCTGCATCTGGGCCCGGCTCTCGACCTGGAAGACGCCCACGGTGTCGGCCGCCTGAAGCATCTCGAAGACTTCCGGGATCTCCTCGGGCAGCCGGTCGAGGTCGAGGCAGACCGCGCAGTCGTGCTCGATCAGCTGCATGGCTTCGTCCATCGCGGCCAGCATCCCGAGGCCGAGCAGGTCGAGCTTGATGAGCTTGAGGGTCTCCACGTCGCGCTTGTCGAACTGGACGACGACGCGGCCGGGCATGGTCGCCCGCTCCAGCGGCGCGATGTCGATGAGCGGCGCAGCGGTCACGAGCATGCCCCCCGAGTGGATGCTCAGGTGGCGGGGAAATCCGTCGAGCCGGGCGCACATCTCGAGCCAGCGGTCCCAGTCCGACAGTCCGACGGTCGAGCCGAGGCGCCGCTCGGGCTCAACCTCGGGCCCGATCCGCGCGACCGAAGAATGGGGCTGGTTTGCCGGCCGGTGAGTGGCCCAGTGGTTGGGACGCCCGAGGCGATCCGTGTCGGGAGGATCGACCCGACGGTCGGGCGGCGCGACGGCGCCGCTTTCGGGATCGATCCGGCGGCCATCCACGAGGCCGGGCAGGTCAGTCCGATTCCCCGGAACGTCGCCCCGCGCATAGCCGGTGCCGCGACCGCTTCGCAGCCAGCGCACGCTCGCGGGCGAGTCACCAGGACCGCCTTCGTCGTCGCCGTGACCACCAGGACGAATGGTGGTGACGGGTGCCAGGCGCTCCGGGAGGCTCGTTTCCTGCCGCTTAGTCGTGGGGGGACTACTAATCGGTAGAAGATGGCCTCGCCCCGGCCGATTTGTCCCCTCGCACGTTCGCGACGGCATGGTTTCCGGCTCGCCTACGCCTGATTTCCCGGATACCAGTCCTCCCATGAATGAACGCCGGAAAGTGTCCCGCTCCGGGCGGAAAGTGTCCCGCTCCGGGCGGGGAGCGTCCGACTCGCCGCGGGAAGCGTCCAACTCGCCGCGGGAAGCGTCCGACTCGCCGCGGGAAGCGTCCGACTCGACGGCCGCCTCCAATCGCTCAGCAATCGGTGTGCTGCGAGTTTGGAATTCCGGCCCGCGGAGCGCTGGTGGGCTCGGAGATTCCGTTCGGGCCGTGGCTTGGTCGGCCCTCGGGGGAGCGGTATTCCTGGCGAGCAGCATGTCCATTCCTGGATAACGGGAATGACCGCCAGCACGTGTCGCGGCCTCTGCCGCTCCGCCCGCCGCTCCGCCCGCCGTCCCGCCTGCCGGCCGGATGTGCCCGCCGCGAGCGTGGTTGAGCTGGCCCATCTCGTCGACGAGCCCGCGCTCCCGGGC
>DASXSA010000251.1:0-17441 GCA_036506235.1 Candidatus Limnocylindrales bacterium
AGATGGTGGCCGTCGCGGACGCGGAAGCCCGACACGAGCAGGCCGCTCGTCTCCGCTTTTGGCTGCTGTGGGAAGGTGGTGCTCGGGCTGACCGCGCCCGAGTCGAGCGCGGCGAGGGCGGTGACGATCTTGAACACCGACCCGGGGACGTACAGACCCTGCGTCGCTCGCGGCAACAGCGGTCGTGCCTGGCTTTGCCGCAGGGCGTTGAACGCGTCGCTCGCGGCACTCGTGTCGGGCTGCGTGATGTCCGATGCGTCGTACGTCGGCGTCGAGGCGAGAGTCAGGATCTCACCGGTCCGCGGGTCGAGCATCACGACCGCGCCGCGGTCGCTGCCGAGCGCCCTGACCGCGGCCTTCTGGAGCGGCAGCGAGATCGACAGCGTGAGCTTCTGCGGATCGAACGGATCAGACTCGAACTTCTTGAGGAGATCGGAGACGGGGTCGGGTCGGACTGCGCCGGTCAGCTGGGCGTCATAGGCACGCTCGAGACCGGCCGTTCCGAACTGTCGCGATGCGTAGCCGATCACGGGGCTCATCGCCCGGTCCGCGTATACCCGGTACGTCTCACCGTTCTGGTCACGCCGGCTGCTCGCGAGGACCATCCCGTCCCGATCGACGATCTGACCGCGCGGCGACTTTCGCGCGGCCGCGATCAGGGCTGGATTGCCGGGATCGGACGACAGCTCGACAGAGCGTGCCACCTGCCAGTAGCCGGCGCCCGCGGCCAGCGCGCCGAACGCGAGCGACAGCGCCAGACCGACGCGAGCGATGCTCGGTCCGAGCGGCCGGCGGGTGCGGCCGAGCAACTGGCCGCTCACGGTGCCCCTCGGTCGAAGAGTCGTGCGAACCGCCGGCGCCGGCGCTGCGGCGGGGGCGGTGGCTCGACGCCCCTGTCGGACAGCGCGAGGAGCAGCCCCACGACGCAGGCGTTGGCGAGGAGCGAGGACCCGCCGTACGAGATGAACGGCAGCGTGATACCGGTCAGTGGGATGAGCTTCAGGTTGCCGGCGGCGATGATGAACGCCTGTACGCCGACGACGAGCGAGAGTCCGGCGGCCAGGAGCGCCCGGAAGTCGTCCGCCGCGGACGCCGCGATGCGCAGCCCGCGCTCGATGACGACGAGGTAGAGGCCGAGGATGGCGAGGATGCCGATGAGGCCGAGCTCCTCGCCGAGCGCGGCGAGCGGGAAGTCGGTATGGATCTCGGGGATGCCGCCGGGCTGTCCGCCACCGAACGTCGGCAGCCCGTTGCCCAGGCCCGTACCCAGGATCCCGCCGCGGGCAAAGGCGTACAGGGCGTGGATGATTTGATAGCCCGAGCCCTGCGGCGTGGCGAACGGATCGAGCCAGACGTCGACGCGCTCCTGGACGTGTGGGAAGAGCCGGTACATCAGCGCGCTGCCGGCGACGAACAGGACCAGCCCGAGGGCGACGTAGCTCCAGCGAGCCGTCGCGATGTACACCAGGAACAGGAACACCGCGAAGAAGAGCAACGCGGCTCCGAGGTCGCGCTGGATGACGACGATCGCGAGGGCGATCGCCCACATCGCGACCATCGGGGCGAGATACGGCAGGGGTGGGAAGCGGAGCGGGCCGAGACGTGTCGACTGCTCGACGAGCAGCGGCCGGTTCTCCGAGAGGTAACCGGCCAGGAAGACTACAAGGATGACCTTCAGCAGCTCCGACGGCTGCCCGCTGACCGGCCCGAGGTCCAGCGTCAGGCGGGCGCCGTTCACATCGCTACCGAAGACGAACGTGAGCAGCAGCAGGAAGACCCCCGCGGCCGCCCACGTGTACTTGTAGAGCCGCAGCCAGCTGTCGCTGCGCACCGTGATCGCGAGCACCGTCGTGATCGCGATCGCGACGAAGAGCCACGCCAGCTGCGTCTGCGCGAGGCCGCCGAACTGGCCCGCGAGGTCCTGCGGCAGCCGCTCCATGAGCAACAGGCTAATGCCGCCCAGCATGCCCACCGCCGGCAGCAGCACCTGGTCGGTCCGTCGGCCGGCGAGAACCTGGGCGACGTGCGCGGCGAGGAGCGCCCCGAGATACACGACGAGAAGCGCCGCACCGTACGGCGCAAAGGCACCCTTGGGGATCGCCGCGCCGCGTTCGGCCGACCGGGCGACGAGCGTTGACCCCAGCGAGATCGCGCCGACCGTCAGCGTCAGCGCGACGAGCGCCAGCAGCGCGAGCTCACGCCAGCGAGGCCGCGGCCGGATCCCGCCGAGGATCGGCGGCAGGGCGATCGCACCTGTTCGCGCGGTGCCGGCCGTCATCGCTGGGCCCGCTCGAGGCGCAGCCGGACCTGGCCGATCTGCAGTTCGTCCCCGAAGCTGATCGGTGAGAGGCCGTCGACCTGACTGCCGTTCACGAACGTACCGTT
This sequence comes from Candidatus Limnocylindrales bacterium, assembly GCA_036506235.1. Taxonomy (GTDB): domain Bacteria; phylum Chloroflexota; class Limnocylindria; order Limnocylindrales; family CSP1-4; genus CF-16. The sequence continues at coordinate 2,386 of DASXSA010000251.1, forward strand.
GGTGCTGCCGGCATCCTCGACGTACCACGTCCGCCCGCGAAACGTGAGGATCGCGTGCTCCGACGACGCAAACCGGTCTTCGACGACGATCGTGTTGTTGACGTCCCGCCCGAGCGTCGTCACCGCGTCGAGCGCGAAGATCCCGCCCGCCGGGGGCTCGCCATCAGGCGACGCGATGACGCGCAGCCGGCCGAGCTCGATGCCCGGCTCGCGAGCCGCAGATCGCAGGTCGCGGACCAGGATTCTGACGACGGCGAATAGGAACAGGTACAGGAGCGCGAGGAACAGAAAACGCAGGAGCCAGAGGCTGATCGCGAAGGCATCCACGCGGTCTAGACGTCGTCGGCGACGGATTCGACGAGGAGCACCGTTTCTCCGAGCTCGATCCGGTCACCCTCGCCGAGGACGACCTCCGCGACTCGCTCGCCGTTGACCCACGATCCGTTCGTGCTTCCAAGATCGTTCAGGACGAGCGTGCCGTGGCGAGGCAGCAGGCGGGCGTGGTGTCGCGAGACGCGCCCGTCATCGAGCACGAGGTCGTTGTCACGAGCGCGGCCGATCGTAAGCTGACCCCGATCCACCTCGATCTCGCGCTCGGGCTGATGTGGCCGGATCACGCGCAATCGCGCCACCGGTGCTTCGACGGTCGGGACCGTGAAGATCGCGGTCGCGCTCGGCGGCTTCGCCGAATCTTCAGCCTCGCTCTCGTCAGTTGCCGGGGGCGTCACGGCGCGATCCGCGAACCGCGTTTCCACCCGGATCTCCGCCCGCTCCACCCTCCGGTCGGCGACGAGCTCGACGCGCGGACGGTCGACGAGCGTATATCGGTGCGCGCGCGCGAACGACAGGGCATCGTCCGCCAGCTCGCCGGCGAGGGTCGACGAAAAGTCACTGAATTCCTCGAGGTCGTCGGGGTTGAGGAAAACCCGGTATCGATTGGGCACGAGCGTCCGATCGGCGGCCGACAGGCGGTTGGTCTCCATTGCCCGCTCGATCCGACGCTGGAGCTGGACAGGCTGGACGCGTGCCCTGAAGAGCCGAGCGGTCGGCCGCTCGAAGAGGCGTTCGAAGAACCGCTCGACGGCCGTCAGGGGACGCATGATCGGGGGCGGAGTCTAGCAGAGGGCCTTATGGGCACCGTCCCGCGGGACCATCGGGGAAATGTGCGGGGTACCAGCGGTTGGGGGGCCGGAACGACCCTCGGCTATACTCTGCGTCCGTTCGGAACCGGGGTCGGTTCCGGCATGTCCAGCGCGATGCCGAGGGCTGAATGCCCGAAATCCTGACCGAGTCATTCTGCGAACGGTGTGGCACTCGCTACACCTTTGAGTCCGGCGCGCCGAAGCAACGCAAGCTCGGCCGCTTCAAGGTGCTCTCGCAGGGCCTCAAGAACTTCGTGATGAGCGACGATGCGTCGCTCGACGAGGCATTCGCGGCCGCCCGAAGCGACGAGGAGCGCGAGGCCGTCGCGCAGCAGCTGGACGCATTCCACAAGGCCTTCAACTTCTGCATGAACTGCCGCCAGTACACGTGCGGCAACTGCTGGAACGAGGTCGAAGGGCGCTGCCTGACCTGCGCGCCGCAGCTCGGCCAGGAGTTCCTCCAGGCCCCGTTCGCCGGAGTGCAGGCGAGTGGCAACGGCGCCGAAGAGGTCGCTGGTCTCGAGGGTCTCGCCTGGCCGCCTGTTGACCTCCCCGTCCAGGCGTCGGCGCCAACGGCGTGGCCGGAGGCGGACGTCGGGTCGCCGCAGGAATTCGGTGTCGCGTCGCGAGCAGTCGAGCGCAGCGACGGGTTGCCCGACTGGGCAACGCTGGTACCACACTCCGACGCCGAGGCAGCCGAGGCGATGCCCGCGGAGACGACGGCGGCGGAAGCGACGTCGACCGAGGCCGTCGAGCCGGAGCCGATCGAGACGGAGGCGGTCGAATCGGTCTTTGGGGTATCGACCCTTGAGGATGCAGCCGAGCAGGAGCAGGTCGTCACGCCCACCGAGGCTGTGGCGGAACCGGAGCTCGCGGCCACGCCAGATCTTCCTGGTCAGACAACCGGGACGGCGGAGACGGTGGAGGCCGCGCCCACGACGCTCGATCAGCGTGCCGCAACGGCGGCCGCCCAGACGGCCGAACTGCTCGCCAGGTTCAGGCCTGGCCAGAGCATTGACGAGGCCCTCGAGGCCTACGAGGCCTCGCTCGGGGAAGCGGATACGGCGACCGACGCCGCCGCAGGCATCGAGGCCGCCGCCGAGCGGGAGGCGGAACCCGTCGTCGCGACGGAGCGGGAGGCGGAACCCGTCGTCGCGACGGAGCGGGAGGGGGAACCCGTCGTCGCGGCCGAGCGGGAGGCGGAACCCGTCATCGTGGCGGAGCCGGAGGCGGTCGTGGCCGCGGAGCCCGAGCCCGTAGTCGTCGCCGCGGAGGCCGAACCGGTCGCCACGGTCGAGCCGAGGCCCGAGCCGATGGCTGCCGTCCAGCCGGAACCCGTGGCAGCCGTCGAGCCCGAACCCGTAGCAGCCTTCGAGTCAGAGCCGACATCCGCGCCCGAGCCGATCGCGGAACCAGAACCCCTCGCCGCCACGGCGGAACCTGCACCTCTCCCAGAACCCGAACCCGAGCCGGCCGCCGCGTCGGAGGAAGCCCAGGTCGTGCGGCCCGCCAGCGACGATCGCGTCGAGGTTCCCGTGTGGCGGATCGTCGCCCCCGAGACGCCCGCGCCCGCCCCGACGAACGGCCAGCCGGCCGAGGCGCCGCAGTGGCCGCCGACTCCGACGTGGCCTGGTCAGGACCAGCAGGTCGACGTGTCCTTCCTCGCGGCGCGACTGTCGCGGACGCCCGCCAACGACGCGCTGTGGGCGGCGTCGAGTCGTGATGTCATGGCTCCCCTGCCGCAGCAGGCCGCGGTGCCCGCAATCCAGACGTGCGTCTCGTGCGGGCTGTCGCTCTCGGCGACAGCCCGATTCTGCCGCCGCTGCGGGAGCCGCCAGGGAGGCTAGCCGCCCACCGCCTGGCCGGCCGAATCGCCGGTCTCGGTCCGAGTCGTCTCGCTGACGCCTGCCGCGTCCGCTGCCTCCTCGTCGACAGATCGTTCGCGGACCCACGCGGCACCGATGAGCAGCACCTGGAAGCCGGTCGACAGCCAGACCATCGCCGCGAAGATGGCAACGAAGGTGCCGTACAGCGCGGCCGAGCCGACGAGTCGCGGCGCGATGTAGCTGAAAAGCTGGGTCAGGAGCGCGAGTGCCAGCCCGGCCGCGACCGCCGGCAACCACACCGCGCGAACGGTCACTGCTCGTGGCGGGACGACCCAGTAGATGAACCCCGTGGCCAGGATGAACACGAGCCACGTCAGCGCGGCCGTCACGACACGCAGCACCGGCGCGGCAGTCCCCGCGAAGGCCGAGCTTCCCTCATCGGCAAGAGCCGAGAACGTACCGGTCAGGGCGAAGACCACGAAGAAAAGGCCGATCAACAGCACCACTGACAGCAGGCCGCGCAAGGTGCGTGCCACGAAGCCGCGACGGGGACCGCCCGGGAAGAGCCGCGCGAACGCCGCATCGAGCGAGCCGTAGAAGTGGCTCGCGCCCCAGACCGAGCCGATGATCCCGAGCAGGCCATAGCCCGCGGCGTTCTCGCTGATGCTGGTCAGGATCGTGTCGATCAGCTCCTTGATCGGCGGGAATGTCGCACCGATGCTGGCCGTCATCTCGGCCCGGCGCGCCGCATCAGTGATGGCGAGGCCGAGAACCCCGGTCAGGACGAGGAGGATCGGTACGAGCGCAAAAAGCGCGCTGTACGTCAGCCCTCCGGCGATCAGCCCACCGCCTGCCTCGCCATATGCGTCGAGGACGCGCCGCGCGGTCCGGACCGGACCCAGTCCGAGAGTCCGCTCGACCAGGGAGCGGAGCCACGACGGAAGGGTCATGTCACCGCTGCCGCCGGCCTAGCCGGACAGGTCCTCGAACAGGCCTGCCTGGTGGCTCTCGGCCCGAACGCGGCGCGGTGGAACCACGAGGGCGCGCACCTCGCCACGCCGCACGAAGCGTCGACCACCCAGCTTGATGCTCGACAACCGGCCGCTTCGAGCCCAGGCACCGATCGTCGATGGCCGAAACCGGATGTTGGCCGCCCGGAGGATCTCGGCCGCCTCGCTCAGCGTGATCCAGTCGGCTGCCGCCGGCATCGTCTCAGTCGCCGCCCTTGTCGGATGTCGCCGCCGCCGGCGTGTCGGCCTTCGAGCCCTTGTCGCCGGACGCCTCTGACTTGTCGCCGCCACCCGATTCCGTCGAGCCGCCGGCTTTCGACCTCGAGGCCGTCGCGCGCTCCTTCTTGGCCCAGCCCGACCCCTTGAAGTGGATGGCGGGTGGCGCGAACGCCTTGCGCATCGTGCCCTCGGCGCCGCACGAGGGGCAGAAGGCCGGGCCCGGGTCATTGATGCCGTGCAGGATGTCGGTCCGGTGGTTACAGCGCGAACAGACGTACTCGTAGATGGGCATCTCGCGGACGCTCGATCCTAGCCGCGCAGCAACCGCATGCCGCACTTCGGACAGTAGAAGGCCCGCTCGTGGGCCGAGGCGAAACCGCAGTGGGCGCAGACGAGGCCACCCCGGCCCGCCGCGGGCACGGGCCGCTCCACCGCAGTAAGGCCCATCGAGTACTGGCTGGCGAGGACGTTCGTGAGCAGGCCGCCGAGCAGCTTCGAAGCGAGCCGGTCCGTGTCACCGCGGACGCCCTTGCCGCCCCAGCCCACGACCGCCCGCACGATCATGTCGCCCGTCGCTTCGTCCCAGTGCGACGCGACACCGCCGACGATCGCGTTGTACTCCGGATAGCCGGACGTATCGACCTCGCCGTCGAGCATCGCGCAGACGAACGTGTCGAAGGCCAGGTCGATGGCGTCGATCGACTCGAGCACGACGAGCGCGTGGCGTGTCACGGGTGAGTGGACGTGGTGGGCGTTCAGCCACTGCATCGCCTCCGACGGACGGGCGATCACCGGCGTCGCCTGGCTGAATTCGATCGGCAGCGGTTCGACGACCTCGATCTCGCTCTTGGCCAGCCCGACGAGCATCGACGGCAGCTCGGCCAGGGCCTGCGGGCCCGTCTTCATGCGGACACCTTCGCTGCTCTTGCCCGCGTAGTTCAGGCGCAGCTGGAACTCCTGCGCGACGACCTCTTCCGGCAGGGCGGCTGACAGCGTCGGCGGCGCCGCTCCGGGCTTTGCTGCTGGCTCCGCCGCGCTGCGGCGTTTCAGGAAGTCGAGCGGCACGAAATCCCTCTTCGCTCGGGTCGTGGACGCCGGCTATCGTAGCAGCGCAATGCAGCCGCTCGGCAGCGGTACGTTCGGCGTAGTTGCGTGCCGGCGGCCCTGTGGATAACTCACTTGACGGGTTCCGCGGGGCCATGATTAATACGCGTTACTGACGCGGGTTACTGTCGGCGCAGCGATTCCCCGGTCCACCCTCGCCGACACGTGCACCGGCCGGGAGATGCATCGCTCGTGGAACCCAGGCGACCGACGAGTGCGGACGTAGCCGCTTTGGCCGGGGTATCCAGGACGACCGTCTCGTTCGTGTTGAATGGAAGGGACGTCCAGATCAGCCCTGCAACTCGTGAGCGCGTCATCCAGGCAGCTCGCCAGCTCGGATACCAGCCGCATGCCGGTGCCCGCCAGCTCGCGGCCGGCCGCAGCCATACGCTCGGGCTCGTGCTCCGCCAGTCCGCCGACCAGGTCGCCGGTGACCAGCTCCTGGCCGAGACGCTGCGCGGCCTGATGACCGCCGCCCGGACGGGCGGCTTCCGGGTCATGGTCGAGGCGACCGAGCCCGACGCCGAGCCGTACGGCGATCTGCTGCGCTCGGGTCGCACCGACGGACTCGTCATCTCCGGGCCGCGCCGTGACGATCCCGAGCTACGCGAGACGGCGGCCGCTGGCTTCCCCCTCGTCCTCCAGGGATCGCTGCCAGGCGTCAAGGTGCCCAGCGTCGACGTCGACAACGTCGCAGGCGCCAGGACAGCGGTCGAGCATCTCGTCGCGCTCGGCCACCGACGCATCGGCTGCATCACCAACGCGCCACTGGCCTACACGTCTGCGCAGGAGCGCGTGGACGGCTATCGTCAGGCTCTTGCCGAGGCGGGCATTGACGGCGATCCTGTGTGGATACAGGAGGGTGCGTTTGACGCTCCCAGCGGGCATCGGGCGATGACGGCGCTGCTCGAGCGGACGAACGTGTCCGCGGTGTTCGTGGCCAGCGACGTCGTGGCGTTCGGCGCGATCGGGGCGCTGCGCGCGGCCCGTCGCCGGCTGCCCGACGAGATGTCCGTCATCGGTTTCGACGACATCCCCCTGGCGGCGTTTTTCGATCCGCCGCTCACCACCGTCCGTATTCCCGCGTACGAGCTCGGCCATGCCGTCGGCATCGCCCTGCTCGACCGGATCTCGCACGCGTCGGTCGCGGCCCGGACGTTGCTGCCCACCGAGCTGGTGGTGCGGGCGTCCACGGGACCGCCGCGTCCATCCCCATCAACGCGCCGCGAGAGCTGAGGGCTCGCGACGCCGCACCCCCCGGGAGGCCGGCCGCCATCCGGCATGGACAACCAAAAACGGAGGAGAGATCGATGACAGAGATGTCCGGTAAGGTGAGGAGCCGCGTCCTGGCGCTCGCCGCCAGCGCGATCCTCATCGTCGCCGGGTGCAGTAGTCCAAGCACGAGTTCGGCGCCGGCCGGCAGTCAGGCAGCGGGTGGATCGCAGCCCGCCACGTCCGGCGGTCAGATCGGCGGCCAGGTCAATGTCTGGACCGCATGGGGCGGCCAGGAGCTGGCCGCGTACCAGAAGGTGCTCGAACCGTTCCAGCAGCAGACGGGCATCCAGGTCAACCTCCTGACGATCCGCGACCAGGATCTCCAGCTGAGCAACAACGTCGCGGCCGGCACGAGCCTGCCCGACATCGCCAACCCGCCCAACCCCCAGCGCTACACGGAGTGGGCGCAGAAGGGGATCATGAAGCCCCTCGAGGACTTCCTCGACATGAAGTCCTACCTGGACGCCACCGTCCCCGGTCTGCTCATCCAGGACCCGAATTACGGCTTCATCGGCGGCAAGCACTACCTCGAGATGGTCAAGTCGCAGCTCAAGGGCCTCGTCTGGTACAACCCCAAGGTCTACACAGGCCAGGCGCCGGCGACGTACGACGACATGCTGAAGGTCCAGCCGCCCTCGGGCACGCAGCTCTTCTGCGCCGCCTTCGAGTCCGGCGACGCCTCAGGCTGGCCGGCCTCCGACGACGTGGCGAACATCGTCATGCGCCAGTCCGGCGAGCAGGTCTACGTCGACTGGTACAACGGCAAGCACAAGTGGTCATCGCCCGAGATCAAGTCGGCTTACCAGGCCTTCGGCCAGATGGTCAAGGAAGGCAACGTCTACGGCGGCAAGGACTACGTCCTGACGACCAACTTCGGCAAGGCCGGCGACCCGCTCTTCACCAGCCCGCCCGGCTGCCTGTTCATGGAGCAGGCCACCTTCATGACCAGCTTCTTTGAGCAGAACACGCCCGGCGTGAAGGCAGGCGAGGACTACAACGCATTCCCGCATCCCAAGTTCAATGACCAGTACTCGGGCAACGTCGAGGGTTTCTTCGACACATTCGTCATGTACAACGACACGCCCCAGGCGCGCGCGTTGATGAACTACATGGTCACGCAGGACGCCCAGCAGGCCTGGGTCGACCAGGGCGGAACGCTGGCCGCCAATAAGAACATCACCAAGTACCCGAACCCGGTCTTCGAGAACGCGGCGAAGATCGTCACCGGCGCCAAGAACATCCTGCTCACGGCCGGCGATTACATGCCGTCCGACATGCAGCATGCGTACTGGAAGTCGCTGCTCGACTTCACGAACGACCAGTCGAAGCTCGACGACATCCTCGCCAGCCTCGATCAGGTCCAGGCCAGCGCCTATCAGCCGTCCGCGTCTGCATCGCAGTAAGCGGCGAGCCTTCGAATCGACCGGTCGGGGCGGCTCAACCCGCCCCGACCGATAACCTCGACGGAGGGAGGTGAAGGGAGATGGACCCAAGGATCGTGACGGCAGTCCTTGCCGTCATCGGCATCCCGCTCATTCTCGCCGGGTACATCAACCTCGGCGAATGGATCCTCGAGCGTCTCCCGAAGAGCGTCGCTCAGCGAGTTCGGCCCTATGTCTGGATCTTTCCGGCGGTCGCTTTCGCCACGGTGTTCATGGTCTGGCCGACCCTGAACACGATCGTCATCAGCTTCCAGAATGCGCGCGGGCAGTGGGTCGGCCTCGACAATTACATCTTCTTCTTCACGAACCCCGATACCCTCGCCTCGCTGAAGAACAACCTGCTGTGGCTGGTGTTCTTCACTAGCTTTGTCGTCATCTTCGGAGTGCTCATCTCGGTGCTGTTCGACCGCGTTCGCTATGAGGCGATCGCGAAAACCGCCGTGTTCCTGCCACTTCCGATCAGCGCCGTTGCCGCGTCGATCATCTGGAAGTTCATGTACGAGTACCAACCGAAGGGCCACGTCCAGACGGGCACGCTGGATGCCGCAGTCGGGGTCTTCGGCCTCGGCCCGGTGCCCTGGCTCGTGAACGGCATCACGAACAACTGGGCCCTCATCTTCATCGGCGTCTGGACGTCGACCGCGTTCGCAATGGTCATCATTTCGGCGGGTCTCAAGGGCATCAGCCCAGAGCTGATCGAGGCTGCCCGGGTTGACGGCGCCGGTGAGCTACGTGTCCTCTGGAGCATCATCATCCCCCAGTTGCGGCCAATCCTGACCGTCATCACCACAACGATGATCATCACCGCGCTGAAGGTGTTCGACATCGTCTACACGCTGACGAACGGTGCCTACGGCACGGACGTCATCGCCCGCCAGCTGTTCGCGCGATTGGCCAACTCCGACTTTGGACGCGCTGCCGCGGTCGGCGTCGTCCTGCTGTTGGCGGTGACACCGGTGCTTCTCTTCAACCTGCGTCGGTTCCGGGAGCAGGAGGCGGTTCGATGACGACGCTTGCTGGTCAGCGCCAGGTCGCGCGGACGACGACAGCCCAACTCCGCGGGATCTGGCGCAAGTTGCCTTTGCATTTGGCGGTGTGGATCGTCATGGCGATCTGGCTGGTCCCGACGCTCGGGCTGATCGTCAACTCGTTCCGGTCGGTTCACGACATGGGGCAGCAGGGCTGGTGGACGACGCTGTTCCCGCCGCATGGCTTCACGTTCGACAGCTACCAGACCGTCTTCAACACGCCGGGCATCGCACCAGGGCTCATCAACAGCCTGATCATCACCATCCCGGCGACGGTGCTCCAGGTCGTAATCTCGTGCTTCGCTGGTTACGCCTTCGCGTGGATGCGCTTTCCGGGCCGGGACTTCTTCTTCCTGGTCATCGTCGCGCTGCTCGTGGTGCCGCTCCAGATGACCTTCATCCCGGTGTTGCGGCTGTTCGGCTCGCTCGGCATCGCTGGGACCTTCCTTGCCGTCTGGCTCGCCCACACGGGCTACGGCCTGCCATTTCAGACATACCTGTTGCGCAGCTACATCGGCAGCCTGCCGCGTGAAGTATTCGAGTCGGCCGACATCGACGGCGCGAACCACGTCACCAAGTTCTGGCGGCTGGTCGTTCCGATGAGCGTCCCGGCGATCGCGGCGAACACGATCTTCGTGTTCCTCGGCGTCTGGAACGACCTGCTCGTGGCGCTCGTGTACATGGGCCAGAGCCCGAACCGGCCGCTGACGGTCGCGATCGCCCAGCTCACGACATCGCTCGGTGGGAACTGGCAGTTCCTGACGTCTGCGGCGGTCGTCCAGATGGCGCTTCCGCTCCTCGTGTTCCTGGGACTGCAGCGCTACTTCGTGCGCGGCATCAGCGCGGGCGCCGTCAAGGGCTGACGCCCCGGCACGCCGACCACGTCCCGAGGCGGCCGGCCTCGGAGCACAACGCGAACGCACGACTGACGGCCGACTGGACCGCGCAGCCGATGCGCCCTGCCCTGTCACTCGACGGCACCTGGGAATTCGTGCCCGATCCGCGGCGGCGGCTGGCGCCGGCCCGATTGCCGGAGGGCGGCCCGATCGCGGTGCCCGGTGCGTGGGAGGGGCAGGTCGAACCGGGCTACGGCATCGTTCACGGCTGGTATCGACGCCGGTTCTCGATCCCTGCGGAATGGCCTCCCGGCCGGCTCGTGCTCCGGTTCGACGGGGTGATGAACGACGCGGTCGTCTGGCTCGATGGACGACCGGTGGGCCGAAACGAAGATCCCGTGCCCTTCTCCGTGGAGGCTGGCCCGGCGATACCGGGCGTGGAGCACGAACTCGTCGTCAGCGTCGCCAACCCGATCAACGTCATCTCGGCCTACCCTGCCTTCGACGGGAACCTGGACACCGCCGTGGCCGCCGCCGAGCTGCTGGACGGCCGGCGCATCGACGAGATCCCGCACGGTAAGCAGACCTGGTACACCAGCACGAGCGGGATCCTCGGCTCGGTGAGGGCCGAGGTCGCGCCGGATCTTCACTTCGCCGACCTGAGCGTCGAGCCCGACCTGGATCGCCGCAGGGCGGTCGTCCGCTGGCGGCTGGTCGATACAGACAGGGTCGGGGCTCGCGTCGATATCGCTCTCCTCGACCCAGGCGGCCGAGTCGTCGCGGAGCGTTCCGTGGATGCCTCCGACGGGACGGCGACGTTGCCGATCGCGCGGCCGGAGCGGTGGGGGCTCTGGCAGCCGGCCCTCTATCGGCTGAGCGCCCGCCTAAGGCCGGCGGTTTCGACCGACGCCGACGAATCGATGAGGGCGGACGAGGTCAGCCTCAGATTCGGGATGCGGACGATCGAGGTTCGCGATGGCCACATCTACCTGAACGGCAGCCAACTCTACGTCCGTGGCGCGCTCGATCAGGACTTCTGGCCGGTCGGCCGCTCCAACCCGCCGTCCCGCGCGGCCATCGAGGAGCAGGTGGCGCTTGCTCGCGGGATGGGCTTGAACCTCCTCCGCTGCCACATCAAGGTCCCCAGCTCGGATTACCTCGACGTCGCGGACGAGGCCGGCCTGCCGCTGTGGTGCGAGTTGCCCAGCTGGGACCGCTTCAGCGTGGATGCGGGCAGGCGGGCGCGCGACCTCCTCGGACGGACGGTCGACGTTCACGGCAACCATCCGTCGATCGTTGTCTGGACGGTCGTGAACGAGGACTGGGGAACCGATATCCGTAACTCGGCCCGCGACCGGCGTTGGCTACGCCAGACCGCGGACTGGCTGAAGGAGCGCGATCCTTCTCGCCTCGTCGTCGACAACTCGGCTTGCGCGACCGCGCACGGCCCGAACTTTCACCTTCGCACCGACCTCCTCGATTTCCACGCCTACCGCTCGGTCCCTGACGGCCTCCCTCGCTGGCGCGCGTTCGTGGACGACCTGGCGCGACGGCCATCGTGGCTCTGGAGCCCTTTCGGCGACGCTTCGCCGCGCGGTGACGAGCCCGTCGTGCTATCGGAGTTCGGCGGCTGGGGCTTGCCCCGACCGTCGGCCGTTCGACCGGGGGCAGAGCCGGAACCCTGGTGGTGGTCGACCGGTCCGCAGTTCCGGCGACCGAACGGGACGGAGGAACGGTTTCGAGCTCAGCGGCTGGATCGGGTGTGGCCTGATGTCGACGCGCTCGCCGAGGCCACCCAATGGCAGCAGTTCGAGGGCCTGGTGAGCCAGATCCGCGAGCTGCGCAGGGTTGGCTCGATCCAGGGCTACGTGATCACCGAGCTGGCGGATGCGTTCTGGGAGGCCAACGGCCTGCTCGACGTCGGCCGCCGACGCAAGGTCTTCCACTCGAGACTCGCCGAGATCAACGCCGCCGATGTCCTGATCGTCGACCTGCCTCGCACCGATGTGTGGGCAGGAGAGCGCCTCGTGTGCCAGGTCATCCTCGCGTCTCACCCGGATCCGCGACGAGGTGGCGGCAGGAGGGCTTCCGGCGAGCGATCTCGCGCGCCCGACGGCGGGCGGATCGAGTGGCACCTCAGCCTGGCGAGCGGAGAACGGACCTCGGGTGTGGCGTCGATCCGGCGCTGGCCGCACTGGAACGTGGAGTCAGTTGGCGAGGTCGAGGTCGTCGTCCCCGACGCAGACTCCATCCGGGAAGCGGAGCTCATCGCGACAGCGACGGGGCCGAGCGGTCGCCGTGCTGTCTACCGGCAGCGGTGCCTCGTCGTGCCGCGGCCGCGCAGCCGGCCGCACCGCGTTGCGGTCGTCGATCCCCTCGACCTGTGGGAGCTGCGCTCACGAGTGCAGGCCCTTGGCCACGAGATCGTCGAGAGCGACCACGCGGATGTCATCGTCGCCGCCCTGGCCGACGCCCAACTCGTGGACCTCGTCGGTCGCGGGAAGCACCTGCTCGTACTGGCGCGACACACGGATGCGCTCGCCGCGGCGACCGGCCTCGCCCGGCCGGCATCGATCGAGCCGCGCCGCATCGGCGACGACGACGCGCCAGCGCGACGGCCATGGGACGGCGACTGGGTCAGCGTCTTCGCGTGGGCTCTGCCCGGCATCGCGCCCGGCCTCCCTGGCGGCGGGTTGCTCAACGACGCGCACGCAGAGGCGTATCCGGACCACGTCGTCACCGGGCTCGACGTCGCGGACCCCGCCAGCGGTGTGGGTGTCGGGATGTTCTCGGGCTGGGTCGACTGCCCGGCGGCGATCCTTGCCAGCTTCGAACAGGGGCACGGGCGCGTGACGCTCACCACCCTGCGGCTCTCGCCGGAGGACGGGCCCGTCGCCACGGCATTCCTCGAGTCGCTGCTGCAGGGCGGCTCCGGACCGCCAACCGGCGCCGCGAAATAGCCCAAGAGAACCCTGCAACAAATCGGTCGCGATGCAGTAGCGTGTGCGCGGCCAATTCCGGGGTGGCATGCCACGAGGGGTTGGAGGGCAACGTACGAATGTCCGAACCAGCGCGGGTCCGCGTCGGTTTCATCGGCCTGGGGGTCATGGCCCGCTGGCACCTGGCCCAGGTCATCGCCAACGCCGACTGCGAGGTCGTGGCGGTCTGCGAGCCGTCGCCGGACGCCTACGCCGCGACGGTCGAGATGTTTCGAGAGCAGGGCTTGCCCCTACCCCCGAACGAGCCGGACTGGACCCGATTTGTCGAGACCTATCGCGGCCGAATCGACGCGGTCAGCATCGTCACCCCACATGCCCTTCACTTCGCCCAGGCGACCGCCTGCCTCGAGGCGGGCATGGACGTGTTCCTCGAGAAGCCGATGGTGATGAGGGCCGAGGAGGCCATCGGGCTCATCGACACGCGCGACCGAACCGGCCGACTGCTCGTTGTCGCGTTCCAGGGCAGCCTGTCGCCGCAGATCCGGGAGGCGGCCCGACTCCTTCACTCGGGCGTACTCGGCACGATCCTCAACGTGAACGCGATGGTCTGGCAGGACTGGGCGGCAGTTACGCGGGGTGGTTGGCGACAGGATCCGTCGCTCTCGGGCGGCGGCTTCCTGTTCGACACCGGAGCACACATGCTGAACACGGTCGGCGATCTCGTCGGCGAGGAGATCGCCGAGGTCGCGGCATGGCTCGAGGACGACGGCTACCCGGTCGACGTGCGCGCAGTCATCATGGGCCGGACGCGGCGCGGGACGCTCGTGACCATGAATGCCTGCGGGCTCGCGATCCCGTCGTGCCACTCCGACATCCGCGTCTTCACGAGTCAGGCGATCCTCCGAACCGGCGTCTGGGGCGAGGCGCTCGAGATCCAGCGCTATGGTCGCCACCGGCTGCGGCGCGTTTCCTCGATCGCCACCAGGTCCATCTGGCAGCAGTTCATGGACATCCGCGCGGGCCGATCCGCGAACCCGACTCCGCCCGAGGTCGGGCTGCGCATGGCCCGGCTGTGGGATGCAATTCGTGAGTCGGCGGCGCGCGGCGGGACGGTGGTCACGACCGACACGGAATCCGCTCTCACCCCGACTCCGGCACCGCTCGTCGAGCTAGCCGAGGTGGTGCCCATGCCGTCACCGGAACTGGGAACCGAAGCCGCGAGTTGACAGGTCGGCCCGCCCCCAACGCGCGCCCCGAACGAGGGCGGTCGGCTTCGCCACGCTGGTAGCATCGGCCGCGTGCCGGACCTCTCGGAAATCACCTTCCCGCTGCCCTGCCGCCGCCCGGCGGAGGGTATCGGATCTATTACGAGGCGCGGCTCCCCGACGAGAGCCACGAGCTCCGCACCGAGCTGATTTCCTGACGAGCATCGAGTGACACGCGGCAGCGATCGCCCCAACATCCTGATGATCGTCAGCGATCAGGAGCGGGCCGACGTCCTCGGTTGCTACGGCGGCCCCTGCCAGACGCCGGCGCTCGATGGACTGGCGGCCGACGGCGTCCGGTTCGCGACCTGCCTCGCGCCCACGGCCATCTGCTCGCCGACCCGCGCGTCCTTCCTGACGGGTCTCTATCCGCACGGCCACGGGATCCTCAACAACACGCACGAGCCGGACGCACTGCGCGTGGAGCTCGCGCCGGGGGTCGTGACCTGGCCGGAGCTGCTCCGGGACGCCGGCTACCGGCTGGGCTACGTCGGCAAATGGCACGTCGGGCGCGGTCGCCCCGAGGCCTTCGGCTTCCACGACGTTGTGACCGCCACGGATGTCGTGGCAGGTGCGAACGACGAGGCGATCGTCGAGCACGAGCCCGAGCTGCTCGAGCCGGTCTACGCGCGTTATCCGCGCGGCAGGCTGCTGATCGCCGGCATCGATCCCAGGCCAGCGGAGGCGACCGAAACACGCCGCGATGCCGACGCCGTCATCGGCCTCCTCCGGCGCTACGCCGAACTGGATGCGCTGTTCTGCCTGCGGCTCGACTTCGAAGGACCGCACCACCCGTACATGCCGCCCGCCCCCTTCGCCGCGATGTATGACCCGCGCGCGATTCCGCCCTGGCCGAACTTCGACGACGACGCCTCGCGGAAACCGGCGGCCCAGCGGCGTCTCATCGAGCAGCGCGGTGTCGTGGGCTGGACCTGGGCCGATTGGCAGCCGGTCGTCGCGCGCTACTTCG